>JBFJZC010000235.1:0-4810 GCA_041622295.1 Porticoccaceae bacterium | reverse complement strand
GGTGGAGGGGCAGGTAATCAACTGGATGAAGGAGCTGATTGGCTTTCCCGAAACCGCCAGCGGATTGCTGGTCGGTGGCGCATCCATGGCCAACCTTATCGGGCTTACCGTCGCCCGTAATGTCCAGGCGGGCTTTGATGTACGTCGTCAGGGCCTCCTCGCCGGCGATCGGAAACTGATGGTCTATGCTTCCAGCGAAATACATAGCTGCAACCAGAAAGCCGTGGAGTTACTCGGCCTGGGCGCCGACAGCTTGCACCGGGTTCCAGTGCAGGAAGATTACCGTATGGATATGGCAGCCCTGCAGGCTGCCATTACAGCCGATCGTAAAGCTGGCCGACAACCTGTTTGCGTGGTCGCTACCGCGGGCACCGTGAATACCGGCGCCATTGACCCACTCAACGAAATTGCCGATTTATGTATTCAGGAAGGCCTGTGGTTTCATATCGATGGCGCCATTGGCGCTGTCGCCATGCTTGCTGAAAGTATCAGACCTCTGCTCGCGGGCATCGAACGGGCAGATTCCATCGCGCTGGATCTGCATAAATGGATGCACGTGCCCTTTGAGGCCGGCTGCGCACTGGTTAGAGACCGGGCAGGGCACCGTGATGCGTTTGCAGTGACGCCTGAGTATCTGGCCCGCGAAGTCCGTGGACTGGCCGCTGGGCGTGAGTGGTTTAGCGATTATGGTGTAGAGCTGTCCCGCAGTTTCCGCGCCCTCAAGGTGTGGATGTCCGTCAAGGAGCAGGGCGCGGCGCGCTATGGCCGCATGATGACGCGCAATGTCGCTCAGGCCCATTACCTGGGAGGTTTGATTGATCAGGACCCGGATTTTCAGTTAATGGCACCTATCGGTCTTGATATCGTTTGCTTTCGGTATCAGCCAACGGGGCTGGATGAGCCCGCACTGGACGCGTTGAACAGGGAAATACTGTTTGAGTTACAGGAACAGGGCATCGCTGCGCCGTCTTATACCAAGCTAAAAGGTAGGACCTGCCTACGCGTGGCCATAGCCAATCACCGCAGCCAGCAGGCGGATTTTGATTTATTGATTAGCGAGATAAAACGGTTGGCAGCGGGTTTGACTGGCTAGGGATGTCACTATATATGCCCCGGTTTGGGCAGTCTGGGTTCCACGGATACCGAGTCTTACCGTTCGGGGAAGGGGCGTAACACCGACAGGAGCGTTACGCCGCGTTTGCGATCAGGCAGTTCGATCAGGCAGTACGATTAGACTGAGCGATTAGACAGTGGTATGAGACAGTAAAAACTAACCCGCTGAATATCCCGCATCAATCACCAACTCTGAACCGGTCATATATTTGGATTCATCAGAAGCCAGAAACAGCACGCCGTTGGCGATATCAAGGGGTTCGCCGAGTTCGCCGAGCGGCGACATGGCTTCTAAACTGGCCCTGACTTTTTCCGAGCCACCGTATTTTCGAATGGTGGCTTCGACGCCGGGAGTGCGAATAACCCCGGGGTGCACGGAATTAATGCGAATGCCGTTTTTAAGGCGGGCGAACTCCACGGCGGCGGCTTTGGTGAGCAGTTTTACCCCGCCTTTGGCAGCGCAGTAGGCGGCAGATTTATCAAGGCCGATAATGCCGGCGATGGATGAGATGTTAATAATGGACCCGCCACCCGATTTCTCCATGGCCTCGGAGCCGTATTTGACGCCGAGAAAAACACCGTCCAGTGCGATGCTGTTCTGCCATTGCCAGTCTTTCAACGTGGTGTCTTTGATGGATTTGGCGATGATTACGGCGGCGTTGTTAACCAGTACATCCAGTTGGCCGTATGTCTTGAGGGTGTGGGCTAACACGGCCTGCCACTCTTCTTCTTTAGATACATCGTGGTGCATGTAGCTGGCTTCACCGCCCGCTGCTTTGACTAATTCGACGGTTTCGTTGCCGCCTTTATCTTCCCAGTCTGTGACCATAACTTTAGCGCCTTCTTCGGCCAGCCGTAGCGCGGTGGCTCGGCCCAGCCCGGATGCGGCGCCGGTAATCAGTGCGACTTTGCCAGCTACACGTTGCATGATTTGCTCCTTTTTCAGTTACGCAGAGTTGTGTTCAGCTCGTTGCGAATAAATGCAGTTGTGCGGGAACCTCCCGGCAGGGTTTGGCCGAGAGGAGCACAGTTGGTGATGACGGCTATTTACCGGTGAAATTAGGCGCGCGTTTTTCCATAAAATGAGCCACGCCTTCTTTGAAGTCCGCACTGGAGATGCTGGCGTTCATTTCGATTTCGGCGAGATTGAGCGCACCGTTGAGTTCCTGGAACAGACTTTCCCAAACTTGCTGTTTGATGACGCGCATGGAGCGGGGCGAGTTGTTATTGGCCATATCGTGGGCGACGGCCATCGCGGCTTCGAGGAAGCCTTCATCAGGCAGAACGCGGTTTACCAGACCCAGGGCTTTGGCCTCATTGCCGTCAAACACGCGCCCGGTGAGCCAGATGTCCATGGCGTTAGCCATGCCAGCAATGCGGGGTAGCAACCAGGCTCCACCGTATTCAGTAATCAGCCCACGCTTGACAAAAGCGGAGGTGAACTTGGCACCGGCCGCAGCAATGCGCATGTCGCAGTACAACGTCAGCACCAGGCTGATACCGGCACAGGGGCCGTTAATCGCCGCGATAATGGGCTTGGAAATGGCGGGAAAGTAGGAATACTTCTGCCGAAAATCAATTCGCACATTTTGCGGCGTCGGTTTGGGGCGATCCGCTTTGGCGACGGCTTTCTTGTCGTCATTCAGGCCCTGTAATACAGACATGTCGGCACCGGCAGAGAAGCCCCGCCCGGCGCCAGTAATGACGATGACATGGACATTGTCATCCTCTGAAGCAGTGACCACAGCATCCTGGATTTCTTCGGCCATGCGCCCGGTCCAGGCGTTGAGTTTGTCAGGGCGATTGAGGGTGACGACGGCGACTTTGCCGTCGACGTGATAGAGCGTTTCGCGGTATTCCATGGTGAATCTCCAAAATTGTTCTAATTTTCAAATAACAGCGTTATTTCATTTCGGCAAAAGCGCGGATCAATTGAAAGCCGATAGCCATGGGTGGCGGTAATAACACGCCCACGTCTGTGGCACCATTAAGCACATCTTTTAGCAGGGCGCGTGATACCCAGCGGGCCTCCTCAAGCTCTAAGCCATCAACAGTAATCTCGGTGGTTTCGGCATCGGCCATGCAGCCAATCATCAGTGAGGAGGGCCATGGCCAGGGCTGCGTGGAGTGATAGTGCACCGCGCTGGTGACAATGCCCGCTTCTTCCATGATTTCGCGGCGCACGGCCTCTTCGATGTTTTCACCAGGCTCCACAAAGCCAGCGAGAGCAGAGTACATGTTCTGCGGGAACATGGCCTGACGACCAACCAGGCATTCATCGCCACGTACTGCCAACATAATCACTACCGGGTCGGTACGTGGGAAGTGCTCGGCATTGCAATTGCCGTCGCTGCATTTGCGCATGTAGCCGGCTTGCTGCATTTCAGTTTTTTTGCCACACACCGCGCAAAACTGGTGGCGGGCATTCCAGTCGAGAATGGCTTTGGCGGTGCCCAGCGTCGAGGGATCGCCAATGGGCAATTGCAAGGCAATGGCGCGCAGGTCCATAAATTTGCCAACACGGGTGAAAGGCTCGCTGTGATTGGCATCGTCAAAGGCGGTAACATCAATGGCAAAGTGGGCGAGGCCTTCGTGTTCGCCCAGAAATATGGTCGGTGCGCCGCTCATCAAATGGCCTTCTAGATCGACAGGCGATAACCAGCCGATGCCGTCGCGACGTGGCGTGACCAGCGGTTGTAGTTTCCATAGGGGCACAATTTTGGTGGCAGGGTGCTTGATTTGCGCGGCGAGCCAATCTTTATCGGTACGGCGGTGGCTGGCGCGATCGATGGGTCCGCCGGCAAAGGTGTGTACTTCTGACATAGTGTTTCCTTCTAAATGGTTGTAGGCAGTTTGTTGACAATTGTTTGTTAGTGGGCCTTTACGGAGTGCTAATTTATAGCCAGTTAGCTCGCCAGCCGTGATCTAAGTATTTTCTGATGCGAGTATTCTCATGAGCTAAGTATTCTAGTCGCGCCAAATGACCATGCAGTGACTGAAGCACGCCCTGGTTTGACTGCGGGTTCACCCCAAAGCATAGTCAGAAACAAAGGAATTGGTTTTACGCTCCTGACCAAATGTCGACATAGGGCCGTGGCCGGGGATAAAGGCTACGTCGTCACCGAGTGGCCAGAGCTTTTCCTGAATTGATTTGATCAGGTCATCGAAGTTGCCTTTGGGGAAGTCAGTACGGCCAATTGAACCCTGAAATAATAAATCGCCGACGACGGCGAGCCGGGCTTCCCGATTAAAAAACGCGACATGGCCGGGTGTATGACCGGGGCAGTGGTAAACCTCAAGGGTGAGTTTGCCAACAGTGACAGTATCGCCATCGTCCAGCCAACGGTCGGGCTCAAATGACCGATAGGTACCACCACCGAGGCCAAACATTTTGGCCTGTTCCGGCAAACGGTCAATCCAGAAAGATTCGTCACGCTGCGGCCCTTCGATGGGTATCTGATACTTGTCTGCCATATCCGCGACCGCACCGGCGTGATCCATGTGACCGTGGGTGACCAGGATTTTTTCCAGCGTGACGCGTTCCTGTTTGATCAGCTGCTCGATACGATCCATGTCGCCACCGGGGTCAATCACCGCCGCCAGCATGGTTTCTTCACACCAGATAAGTGAGCAGTTTTGCTGAAACGGGGTGACGGGAATGATGGCAAATTTCATAAACGGAATTCCGGTGATCAAG
>JBFJZC010000234.1:0-4858 GCA_041622295.1 Porticoccaceae bacterium | reverse complement strand
CGCACCTCTGGATCGCCGGTACTCACCGAATCAAAGGACTTTTCGACAATTCTTTTTGACGCAGACTGTAATCAGCTTGGCGTAGTCGGTTACCTGCTGTATCACCTGGCCAGTTCCCGACTCGGTGTTCGGGCTGTTGCCAAAGCCCGCTACCCTCACGATGTTAAACCTGGTGACGCTTTCGTCTGCAACGATCCCCACAATATGGGCGCCGCTCATCAGGGCGATGTCGGTATCATCATGCCGATTTTTGATCAGGGTGGGGGCAGCGATGCAGATGAGGACAGGCTGGTTGGCTGGTGTTTTGCTAATGCCCATATGAGTGATGTCGGTGGTTCCGCCATCAGTGGCTTCGCCCCGGAGGCGCGTGATGTCTATTCCGAAGCGCTGCGGTTCCCCGGTACACGTATCGTCCGTAATGGTGTACTGGACACTGAATGGGTTGCGTTCATCAGCAACAACGTGCGGGTGCCACGGTCTTTGATCAGCGATATGCGCAGTTTGATATCGGCCTGTAACACGGGGGTTGAACGTTACCGGGAAATGATTGTTGAGTATGGCTATGACCAGCTTCGGGCTTACTCGCATTACAACATCGACTTGACGGAAAAGGCCTTTCGCGATCGCATCGGTCAATTACCCGAGGGTATATATCGCACCTACGAGTGGGTGGAGTACGACGGTGCTGGTACGCCGGAACTCTTCCCCATGTATTGCGATATGACGGTTCGCGATCGCAAATTGTATTTTGCGTTTAGCGGTTGCCCCCAGGTGCCAGCTTTTGTGAATGCCGCGCAGGCTGGGCTTGAGGGCAATCTAATCGCCCCGATAATTTGTCAGTTGGCGCCGGATGTGCCACTTAATGAGGGTTTCTGGCGGTGTATCGACATCGACCGAGGCGAAGCTGGCACCATTACCAACCCGGTCGTGCCAGCACCGGTGACTGCGGCTCATGCCACCGGCGGTGCACGCGTAGCGCGAATGGTTCAGGAGGCCATAGTTGCGGCCTGTTCGTTATCCCAATCAGAGGACCTGCGCAAACGTGTATCTGGTCTGGCATCCGGAGCGCTGGCGGTTTCAGTGTGGTTTGGCCGCAATAAAAGCGGTGATCCTTCGGTGTTTATTCCGCTTGATTCCGGGTCTGGCGTGGGCGGTGGCGCTCAGTCGTTCGGGGATGGGCAGGACAATTACGGGCTTCAGGCTGCACTGTCATTGAATTGGGCGGATGTCGAAGTCTATGAGCTGAGTGATCCCGTGCTGTTGCTGTGGCGGCGTATTAAAACCAATTCTGGCGGTGCCGGACGTTACCGGGGCGGGATGGGTATGGACGCTGCGTTTACCGTACGCAAAGGCGAGACGCTGGTTGGTCAGAATTTTCTCACTGCCACGGAGATACCGGGCAAGGGTTTTGCGGGCGGCTACCCGGGCAGTACCTGCGCCAGCTGGGTATTGCGGAAGACCAACATTTGGGCGCTACTTGACGGCGGCCAACTGCCCACCAGACCGGGCTTGTTAACGGGCGATGAGGATCCCGATCTGCGGGCTAATACCACCAATGTACATTTGCGGGAAGGTGATGTGTTTTGGGCGGTTGCCTCGGGTGGTGGTGGCCTGGGTGATCCCTTTCTGCGGACAGCGCGTGAAATTGCCGCTGATTTGAACGATGGTCAGGTTTCTGTTGCCGCCGCCGAGAATTTGTACGGCGCGGTAGTGCGTGGTGGTGCGGGCCAGCCCTACACTGTCGATGAGGTGGCGACCTGGGCGCGGCGAGATGCCCGGCGAGCGCAACTGGTACTGGGTAAAGTCGGTAGCCTCGCTGACATTTCGCTAACTACGGGTATTGACGGGGTGGGCCGCCTGGGTCGGCTGATGGTTTGCTGCCATTGTCAGACGTCGCTTTGTGAGGACACGGAGAACTGGAAACATTGTGCACCCTCAGTGCGGCGCGATCTGGCGGACTGTTTTGAGCAGGCGGAAACGGTGTTGCGGCGGCGGCAGGAGAACCCCGTCGATATTATTGAATACTACTGTCCGCGCTGCGCATGCTGCCTCGCGATCGATGTGGCCGTGGCGGGACAGGACAGGGAACCCCCTGCGTTTTATCTTAGCCACCAGCGCGCCAGTGGCCAGGGTCACAATTCGAGGCTATAGCTTCAATTTATTGAGGACGTTAAATAGTCGTTCGTGCCAGCGGGTGTACGGCGGGTAGAACAGATCGGGCTTGCCTATGGTGGGAAAGGTAAACACCGGACGTAGCTTACTTAATTCCAGAAAACCCTCATGACCGTGGTAGTGGCCCATACCGCTGGCGCCGACTCCGCCAAAGGGTAAATCGTGCTGAAATACGTGAAAGGCGCAATGATTGATGGTCACCCCGCCAGACATGGTCTGATAGAGCATTTTTTCCTGGATGGCTTTGTCGTGAGTGAACACGTAGAGCGCCAGCGGGCGATCGCGGTCGTTGATGTAGTCGAGTGCTTCGTCGATAGTCTGGTAGGTCATAATCGGCAGTATCGGGCCGAATATTTCTTCCTGCATGACGACCATATCAGCGGTGGGATTGATGACCAGATGTGGTGGGAATTTTCTTAGTTCCGCGTTGAAGTCGTTGCCGGTCAGGTTAACGGCAGTGGCGCCTTTGGCAACGGCATCGTCCAGGGTTTCTCGTAAGCGGTTAAAGGATCGGGTATCGATAACCGAAGTGAAGGCGTCGTTATTGGTGTCCGGGTAGCGTTCCGTCACAATTTTGCGGGCGTAGCCAACAAAGGCGTCGACCTTGTTTTCAGGTAGCAATAAATAGTCCGGAGCCACGCAGGTTTGTCCGGCATTCATATACTTGGTGTAAAGCAAGCGCCGGGCCGCTTCTTCCAGCGCAAAGTCGTTGCAGATAATCGCCGGTGATTTGCCGCCCAGTTCAAGGGTGACGGGGCAGAGATTTTCGGCAGCGCTTTTCATCACTGTCTTGCCGCTCTCCGCAGAACCCGTGTAAACAATGTGGTCGAAGGGGAGCGATGTGAATTCGCCGCCGCTGACGCCCGGTAAGTAGGCCACAGTGTCATCGCCAAATGTCGCTGCGCAAAGTTTCTGCATAAGTTTGCAGAGGTTTTGCGAATTGGTGGCGAGCTTGACCATGCAGCGGTTGCCGGCGGCGAGTGCACAGATGATTGGCCCGACGGACAGATACAGGGGGTAGTTCCAGGGGGTGGCAATGCCGACGATGCCTTTGGGCTGGGGGATCAAGCGGTTTTTACCGGTGGCAAACATGATCGATGTGCTGCGGCGTTGTGGTTTCATCCACTTTTTCAGGTGCTTGCGGGTATCGCGTATGGCTGACAAATTGCCAAACATCTCCAGCAGTTTGGTTTCAATGGCGCTGCGGTGGCCGAAATCTGCGGAAATGGCAGCGGTAATCGCATCGACGTTATTCTCCAGCATGTGCTCCAGTTTGGTCAGATTGGCGCGACGCTCAGCGAGGTCTGGATAAGGGCGCTGACGGTAGGCCTGTTTTTGTAACAGGAAAATTCGCTGTGCCTCCGATTCCGGGTGGTCGATAGCTTTGAGCTGTGCTGCCTGTGCCATGGTGCGCCTCCGCGGGCTGCGTGAAAAACGGGAAAAATGCCGGGTTTTTATCCGCTTGTATTTGTGATCTGTACTTCGTGTTTTGCGTTTTGTATTTCCTATAAACGCCCCATCCTTGTAGAGTACGCAATGTATACGCTATACCTTGCGTTACTTCAAATGCCCACTGCCAGGTTCGTAGGATGACAGCGGTGGACAGGAGCAGACCAGATGTCGATCGCCGTAAACATTGTCGATACGATTCACCGCTGGCCAAACCTTGTATGCGTGCAGCCACGGCGCAGGGCGTGCCGCCACTTCTCGACTATAGGGCCGCTGCCATTCGTCACTGAGGACGTCGGTCTGCGTATGCGGTGCATTGCTTAATGGATTATTTTGTGGGCTCCATTCCCCACTTTCGACCCGGGCGATTTCACCTCTAATCATGATCATGGCTTCGATAAAACGGTCGATTTCGACTTTCGACTCAGATTCTGTGGGTTCTATCATCAGTGTGCCCGGCACAGGAAATGACATGGTTGGGGCGTGAAAGCCGTAGTCCATCAGGCGCTTGGCAATGTCTTCTTCGCCGATACCGCTGCTCGCTTTCAGGGGGCGGATATCGATGATGCATTCGTGAGCTACGAAACCATTTTCGCCGGTGTAGAGCACGGGATAGTGGGGGTTTAACTTTCGCGCGATGTAATTGGCGTTGAGTATGGCGACCTGCGAGGCGTGTTTGAGTCCGTCGGCTCCCATCATCTTGATATACATCCACGAGATGGTCAGGATCGACGCGGAACCCCAGGGTGCGGCGGAAATGGTGTTGTCAGCGCCGCTCTGGCTAACTTGTGTGGCCAGCGGGTGGCCCGGCAAAAACGGTTTGAGGTGTTCGGCAACCGCGATGGGGCCCATGCCTGGTCCGCCCCCGCCGTGGGGGATACAGAAAGTTTTATGCAGATTAATGTGCGAGACGTCGCCGCCAAACTTGCCCGGTTCAGCGGTTCCGACCAGGGCATTGAGGTTGGCGCCGTCAATGTAAACCTGGCCGCCGTGGTCATGCACCAGCTGGCAGATCTCGATGACGTTATTTTCAAAAACGCCATGAGTTGAGGGGTAAGTAATCATTAGTGCCGCCAGGTGTTCGCCACTTTCGCTGACCCGGTTTCGCAAATCATTGATGTCAATATTGCCGCGCTCATCGCACTTGATGACGACCACTTGCATGCCTGCCATCTGTGCGCTGGCGGGGTTGGTGCCGTGGGCGGAAGAGGGGATCAGACAGATGTTGCGTTGCGCT
>JBFJZC010000233.1:0-4861 GCA_041622295.1 Porticoccaceae bacterium | reverse complement strand
TGCAGGTATGCAAAATGTGGAATTCCATGCCGTGGCTGCTTTACTCAATGCCGCCAGTGGCCAGGCCAACTACAACTTAAGCGTTGCCCAGGTGATCGATATCTTCTGTGATTTGATTCCTGGCGGTTGCCATACAATAAGCACCGGGGACATAATTTGCTGGGATTCCGACCCCTACGGTGTAGGCTGGACGTTTAAGCAGTATTTCGATAACTACTTGTGAAAAATCATGAAAGATGAGTTCGGCGGCTGTGACGGTTAGGCGACTATGACAGCTAGGCGAGTATGGCGGTTAGTTGCAGGCAGGGTGTCTTAGGATAACGATGGATGGCACAAAATACCGCGTTTTAATTAATAATAAGAACAGCCTGTCCGCCGTTTGGGGAGAACAGGCAATTTTCCACGAAATAGCTTCCGATAGTCTTTTCCTCGTGACGGCGCTGGCAGCGCGGGTTCTCAATCGCCTTCCAGATGGTGACATTTCCAGTGAGGAGCTAACCGGTGCGATATGTGGTGAATCTGGAGACCGTCTACCTGACGATACAGACTGCGGTCGGTTTATAGAATCGCTCATTGAAAAACGGCTGATCAAGCAGCTGCAGCCGTGATTGTTGCCGATCTTTCGTTGGCTGAGCTGCGTAAGCGACTTACCACGCAAGGGCTTGCCGTCAGCGTAGGCCCGTTCAAATGTCAGATAAAGTCAAAGTTGGCCGCGGTCAGCGAACATATTCATCTGCTTTACGCTGACGCAATGGTAGACCTCGAGCCAGAATTTGCCGATTTCCCGATAGAGATTAACCGTTCAGGGGGCTTGCGCCACTGGTTTAAACCCCAGGCAACCTTCACCTTCAATGGCACGGTACCATTTACGCCCCTACCTCTGGATCAGGCCGCCGCGTTACTGGAATGGGGCATAAACTGGTGCGTGTCAGCACATGCTCATCAATACTTGATATTCCATGCGGCTGTGGTGGAGAAAAATGGTAGAGCGATTATCATGCCTGCGCCTTCTGGCTCGGGCAAAAGCACACTTTGCGCCGGACTGGTCGGTCGCGGCTGGCGGTTACTTTCGGACGAGCTGACCTTGCTGGCGACAGATGACGGTCACATACACGGATTCGCCAAACCGATCAGTTTGAAAAACGCCTCGATAAATATTATCAAAGACTTTTGGCCAGCAGCAGTTTGCGGCGAATTGTGCAACGATACCCAAAAAGGCACTGTCGCCCATCTGAAACCGCCCACCGGTAGTATGACGGATGCTAAGGTAGCTGCCAGACCTGCGTTTGTAATCTTTCCAAAATACCTTGCGTCAAGCCCCTGTCAGCTGACACCACAGGAAAAGGGTCAGGCTTTTATGGCATTGGTTGAAAACGCGTTTAATTATCATTTATTGGGTGTCGCCGGTTTTCGAGCGTTGCAAACGGTTATTGACGAGGTTGACGTGTTTGACTTTGAGTACAGCGATCTTGAGCAGGCCATTGACGTGTTTGAGAGTTTGGTGAAATGACGCAGGAGGTTTTTGCCAAATTATGTGGTCTATTGTCGGGTAGTCTTGCTGTTGCGCAGGTATCGCTCGCGGATTGGAGCCTGGTTGTCCAGCAGGCGCGTAGCGCCCAGGTGTTAGGCACACTGTGTGCCCGGCTGACGCTTTCTGGGCAGCTGGATGCAGTGCCACAGCCCGTGCGCTGGCATCTTGATGCCGCAAACGTGATGGCTAACAAAAATTATCGTGATGCTGGCGTGGAAATCCGGCAGTTTTTGCCCATTTTCAGTGGACTGAATATTCCGCTGGTGCTGTTGAAGGGCACCGCCTATCTCGCGTCTGAAGCGGAATTCGCCAGGGGCCGGGTATTTAGTGATATTGACATTCTGGTCCCGGAAGAACGGTTAAAAGATCTCGAAGATGCTTTGCGCTGGTACGGTTGGACGAACACCTATCATTCTAAATATGACCAAAAATACTATCGACAATGGATGCATGAATTGCCACCGTTGATGCACCGAAACCGCGGTACGGTGCTGGATATTCACCACACGATTCTACCGTTGACTGCGCGCCTGCATCCACCAGCGGAAAAATTATTTGAGGACGTTGCGCCGGTTCAGGCGCTCAAGGGCGTGTCGACCCTGTCGCCGCCAGATATGATCCTTCACTCGGCTACCCATCTGTTTATGGACTCAGAATTTGACCATGCTTTCAGAGACCTACTTGATATAGACGGTTTGATTCGACTGTACGACGACGGCACGGAGTCCTGTTGGCAGGGTTTGCTGGACAGGGGGCAGGAAATGGATCTGTTGCCGCCACTATTCTATGGGCTTCGTTATGCGCGGCGTATATTGAAAACGCCAGTTCCCGATTCCGTGCTCGAGCGATGCGAGTCGTTATGGCGGCCAACGCTGCCCTTGCCGTGGATGGACAGTTTTTTTGAGCGAATTTTACGGCCTGCGCACGCCAGTTGCGCTATGTCTGGCACGAATGCCGCACGGTCGTTATTTCATTTGCGGGGTCATTACCTGCGCATGCCGTTGCCGTTGCTGGCCTATCATTTATCCCGCAAAGCGGTTCTGGCGCCATTCAGTAGCACCGAACCGGCCGCGGCTTAGCAGGCCTGATACCCGGCTGGAACCAGCCTTTTTGAGGCGCGCTCCTATTGTCACGATCACTTGCTGTGGCGCACCGGTAGATAGCTGCTTGCGTAACCAGTACCTGGTCGTCCCTGTGCTAGAATCCTCAAATCTTTCACAAGCTCCTTTTAGTTATGGCTGAAATACAAAGACTCTCCGTTGCAGAGAACCCGCAACTTCGCAAAATGGTCGAGCAGCATCTGGATCGAATCCATAGTGAGCCTACAGAAACGCCGGCTCAGCGTGAGCAGTATAAAGAGCGCATCAGGGCGCTGTTGTTAGCGCGAGACGCCGTCATCGTCGCTCACTACTACACCGACCCGGCGATACAGGCTCTGGCGGAGGAAACTGGCGGCATTGTGTCCGATTCCCTGGAGATGGCCCGCTTTGGTAAGAATCACCCGGCTTCCACCCTGGTGGTGGCGGGCGTCAAGTTCATGGGCGAAACGGCGAAAATCCTGACACCAGAAAAAACCGTTTTAATGCCAACCCTGGAGGCAACCTGTTCGCTGGACATTGGGTGCCCGGCTGACGAGTTCGCGGCGTTCTGCGATCAGCATCCCGACCGCACGGTGGTCGTCTACGCCAATACCTCAGCTGCGGTTAAAGCTCGCGCGGACTGGGTGGTGACATCCAGTATCGCTCTGGATGTGGTGGACTATTTAGACGGTGAAGGCCACAGGATTTTGTGGGCGCCTGACAAGCATCTGGGCCGCTACGTGCAGGAGAAGACCGGCGCTGACATGCTGTTATGGGATGGCAGTTGCGTCGTGCATGAAGAGTTTAAGGCGCGAGGGCTGCTGGATCTTAGGCAGGTTTACCCGGACGCAGCCATCCTGGTGCATCCTGAGTCTCCCGAATCTGTCATCGCGCTGGCCGATGCCGTGGGTTCAACCTCGCAACTAATTGAAGCCGCGCGGACCTTACCTAACAGGCAGATTATTGTTGCGACTGACGAGGGCATTTTTTACAAGATGCAGCAGCGCGCCCCGGATAAGGAACTCATTATCGCGCCGACAGCTGGCCACGGCGCGACCTGCCGTAGCTGTGCTAATTGCCCGTGGATGGCGATGAATCATCTGAAAAATCTGATGGAATCGCTCGATTCAGGTAGCAACGAAGTCAGCGTTGATCCGGCGCTGGGTCAGCGTGCGATGGTGTCTTTACAGCGCATGCTGGATTTTCGAGAGCAGCAATTAGCCACTTAAAAAAGCCGCATTTTTAAAAGCGTTCACCCGTCACAGATATGCTTGAAATCAGGTATCCCCGGCGCTGTATTACTCAACAAACAGTACTTCGTCCTCAATAGCGGCGCGGGGCACGATGGTTTTATTGGCGGGAACGGTGGTGTCCTCGTAACCAAAGGAAATCCCCATCAACACGGCCAGCGAATCATCAAGGCCAAAATGCTCGCGAACAAGATCCGGATAGCGGCTGACGCTGGCCTGTGCGCAGGAGCCGATACCGTAGGCCGTCATCGCCAACATCAGGTTCTGTGCGTACATACCGACATCGACAGCGACCACTTCGTTAAAGATTTTTGGCATGGAGATAAACACCGCGTGGGGCGCGTCGAAAAACTCAAAATTACGCATGGATGCTTGACGTCGGCCTTCATTGTCGTCGCGGGCTATACCCATATTGCCGTAGAGCCGGACCGCGGTGTCTATCTGACGTTGCCGATGGGTGCCGGTAAATTTGTCGATACGTTGGTGATCCGGGTTGGGCGGTGTGCCACTGGTGACTGCTGCGATAAACTTGTCACGCAGTTGCCGACAGCTTGCCCCGGAAGCGACGGCGACATTCCAGGGTTGAATGTTGCAGTTTGATGGCGCTTGCTGAGCGAGCGAGAATACTTTGTGGAGGACATCCTTTGGCACGGGCTCCGGTAAAAATCCGCGCACAGATCGACGTGCGGTGACGACTGCTTCGAAGCTTGGCGCAGCAGCTGCGCTTTGTTTGCCCATGGTCATGTTGTACTACTCCATCGATTAACGGTTGGCGAACCGGCATTGTACTGCTTGTGGCTGCGGCGCAAAACGGGCTGACAGTCGACATTGATAGTTAGCGTTGACAATTGACATCGACAATAAAGCGCCCAAGGGTAGCGGTCACGCGCGGTGGCTAATACTATTGCGGCGGGGTGTTACAATCCGCTCCACGAGCAGGGCTAAAGCAATCACCGCTGCAGCACCAGCACCAGCACGACAACAATCAGCACCGCAACAGC
>JBFJZC010000232.1:0-4872 GCA_041622295.1 Porticoccaceae bacterium | reverse complement strand
CGCCTGACCAGTATCCAGCCATTGCCGCGTGTGGGGCTGGAACAGCGGTTTTTAATCGGCCTGAACATTGTCAATCCCAACAGTGGCGATCTGAATATTGCTGGTATGTCCTACGCCCTGTGGCTGAATGGCCACAAGGTCGCGTCGGGAGTATCTGGCGAGATGGTGGCGATTCCTGGGTACAGCGAATCGCGGGTGCTGCTCGAAGCTGGCACCAACCTGATCAGCGGTTTACGTGTTGTCACGGAATTGCTGCGACAGCCGCAACCAGCTGTCGACTACCAGCTCGAGACCAGTCTACGCACATCGTGGTGGCCAGTGCCCGTGGTTCTTACGGAGGGTGGCAGCATCAAAATGAGCGATTACGGCATGACTGGCGGCAGGTGAGTCGACGATGAGTGACCAGCGACTAACCGAACTCGAAATTAAAATTGCATATCAGGAGGACATGCTCAAAGCACTTAATGATGTGCTGTATCAGCAGCAAAATCGCATCGATAGCCTGGAGGCGTCGTTGCTGCGTTGCCAGGTGCAAATTGATAGCGTGCGGAGCGGGTCATTGGAGCATTCGATTAGTGATGAAAAACCGCCCCACTACTAGATCGCTCTGGCGGCGATTGAGCTCGATAATGGTTTTGAATGCTCGCCTGGCCGTTGGGCAAGGGTGAATTGTCTGCTGGCGCAGTTTCGCCGTAGCAGTAGAATTAATCGTTAATCGTTAATTGGGAGTATTTGGGTGACGGCAAATGATGTAGAAAGCTACACAGAACAGCTGCTCGTTTTGGGCAGAGGTGAGCAGTGTGTAGATTTTAATGCGCTACTACAGCGCCTTTTCAATGAACCGCAGCGCGAGATTGTCGATGGCGTGCTGAGCAATCTGCGCAAAGTTGATGATAGTCTGGTGACTTGTCTGTGCAATTTTATTGCCCATAACGGGGGTTATGTCGAGAAATTTCCTGTCCTCGAGGAAATCCTGTTCGAGAAAATTTTACTCGCCCCCGAGCAAATTGGACCCTTGTTAATTGCCGCGCAACATCCTGACGAAATTTCCTGTTATGTGCACTGTGCTAATGCGCTGGCCATAGAAGCAGCTGCCCCGGCCCTTGAGGAAAAACTGGCCACTGTCGCTGATGAGAAGCTCATTATCGATATCCTTGAGGCCCTGACCAGGATCGGCTATTGCGATAAGCCCGAGAATATTGCGGACTATCTGTACAGTGCTAATCGCAGGATTATTGGGCCGGCGATCCTCTGCCTGGGTGGCATCGGTAGCCACGAAGCGCTACAGGTATTAAGTAAACGAATGGGCACCGACAGTGAATTCGATCGCCTGATCCTCGATCAGTTCGCCAGGATTCAGGATCAGTTCTGTATCGAGCAGCTCAACGACACACTGGCTTCTCATATCACTCATGTTAGAAATTACGGCAAGGAAAAATTGACCGCGATCGGCGCGAAAGCCATCCCGGTAATAATCGAGAATTTGCTGAGTGACGATCCCGATTTCGTTGTCCATTCGCTTAATGTGCTCGGCACCATCAAAGATGAAAGCGCGATCAAGCCCATCAGAAACCTGCTACATAGCCACCCGCAGGATGCAAATATTCGCTTTGCCGCCTATGAATCCCTGGGGGAGTTGCCCTGTCAGAAAGTGGCTTATGCCCTTGCTGAAGGTTTGAACGACAGCGACGGCAGTGTGCGGACGGCCGCCGCGCGGGCGATCAATAATAATTACTCGAAGATCCTCGGTGGCGGTGTGAAAAACCTGCTGCGTTCGTCAGCGTTTGACCACGACGAGATTGTTTCTGCGATTGTCGATTCGGAGTCGGAGCACATATTCCTGGACGTCGTGGCAGAAGACGATTTACGCGAGCAGTTTTTTGCTTACCTGAGAGAGCGAGCCCACAGCGATGTAATTAAGTTCTTTAGCAAAGCCCTGAAAAATAATGGCCGTGAGGACTGGGTAAAGCAGATAACAGCGGCTGACGCCAGCGCAACGCCGCAGAAAATGATGGTCTACGCAATCGATGATTCGAGAATGGTGTTGAATATCTACCGCAGCGCGCTGCATAAACTGGGCTATGAATTCAAACTCTTCGAGTTTCCCGAAACCGCTTTGCAGAGCATTGCTGTGGATGCGCCGAAGTTTGTATTTACCGATCTCAATATGCCGCTTATCTCAGGTATTGATGTCGCCGCCAAACTGCGCGAGACCTATTCCGCTAAGGAGTTGCCCATCGTGATGGTCACCACGCAAAGCGAAAGTGATTCTCGCCAGGCCGCGTTGGCGGCGGGGGTGAATGAGGTGATCAGCAAGCCATTTACTGCCGCGACGCTGCAACAGGCCATTGAAAAGCACATTTGAGTTGCCCGAGTCAGCGTCACACAGGCAAGTTGTCAGGATGTCAGGATGTCGGGATGTCACATTGTCAGATAGTGGTAACGCTCCTCGGCAACAGGGGTAAGCCCTGTTACCTGGCTGCGCCTGGTATGAACAGTGAGATATCCTGCAACAGCATTCCTGAAAGCCTGTTAACAGGGTGGGGTAGCGGCGATTGTCAGAAAAATGCAAACCAGAAAAATGCAACTCAGAAAACCCCAATTCAGAAAATCCCAATCATCCTTGAGACGACATGAACGCTGAACTGTTGACCGGCCGGACGGAAACACACGTGGTAGAGGTTTTCCCGGGACATTTTCTGCATCAGGACGTTGTTGGCCCGTACCGAGCGTTGATTGATCTGGCCGGCCAGGCTGGCCTGGATTTACGTCTGGGCAGTGGTTTTCGTTCATTTAGTCGGCAGCTAGCTATCTGGAATGCAAAAGTCCGTGGCGAGCGACCGGTGCTCGGGTGTGATGGGCAGCCGCTGGTTATGGCTCGGCTCGGCGACTTTGACAAGGCCTGCGCCATTTTGCGGTGGTCAGCATTACCCGGCGCGTCACGTCATCACTGGGGAACGGATATCGATGTTTGGGATGCGGCTGCGGTGGATTCGACTTATCGCCCACAGCTGGTCTCAGAAGAATATGTAGAGGGTGGCGTGTTTTATGGTTTGACCCGCTGGCTGGATGAAACAATGGTTCGCGGGGCCACCGCATTTTATCGGCCATACGACAAGAACCACGGCGGCGTGGCGCCGGAGCCGTGGCATTTGAGTCATCGTCCCACGGCTGAAGGATTTGAACGAGCCATGACTCAAACGGTCATACGTGAAGTGCTTGCCCAGACAGATATCCTGCTCAAACAGTCGCTATTGGATAATCTCGACGAGATTTATCAGCGCTTTGTAGTGTGCTGGCATTGAATCCGTGACTGTAATCGGCGATATTCGCAACATTACATGGCGACAGAGGTTTCCTGGTCGCGCTACTAAGCATCAATTCATTAGCTGTATGACGTATGACGTGCTGAGCGCGATGTGGTAAATAACCAGGTCTCCAGCAAAAACATGTCAGACGGGCAGGCAAGTCCCGAGCAAGCACCAGGCTAACAAGCACCAGGCTAAAGAGTCCGATGAACGAAACACCAGATCAATTGTGGATCGATATTATTGCTGAAGCGAGAGCCTTCTCCCGGGAAGAACCTGTATTGGGCAGCTTTTTTCATGCGGCAATATTAAGCCACGACTCACTCGAGTCCGCGCTTGCGTATACCCTCGCAGAAATTCTCGGTAATGCCACGGTTTCAAAATTAGCCGTTAGTCGGGTTATTACTCAGGCCATGGCGGCGGACGAAAATATTGCCAAAAAGATGCGTATGGATATCGTCGCCTACCGAGAGCGGGATCCGGCCTGCGAGTATTATTCGATGCCACTACTTTATTTCAAAGGGTTTCACGCCCTCCAGGTACATCGCATCGCCCATTATTTATGGCGGCATAACCGACAGGCGGTGGCGCTGCATTTACAGAGCCTTTGTTCAGAGATATTTGGCGTTGATATTCATCCGGGCGCTCAAATTGGTGGCGGCATCATGATTGATCACGCCACCGCAGTAGTCATTGGCGAAACCGCGGTTATCGAAGATAACGTGTCCATGCTCCACTCAGTGACACTGGGAGGGACAGGGAATGTGTCTGGAGACCGCCATCCCAAGATTCGTACCGGGGTGTTGATCTCTGCTGGCGCCAAGGTGTTGGGTAATATTGAAGTGGGCGAGGGCGCCAAGATTGGCGCGGGTAGCCTGGTACTCGAGGCCGTCGCAGCCCACACCACTGTGGTCGGGGTGCCAGCGCGTATGGTTGGGGTGCCCAGAGAGATATCGCCAGCCCGGGAGATGGACCAACAGATCAACGGCAATGGAGCAGTGTCTTGAGTCGATCCCCTGACGGCACCCCGCCAGAAGTTTCGCCAGCGCATGGCACCCCGATAACAGGCTCCGTGACGGGTTTGCTGTACAGGCGTTTTGTCTGTGCGGCCCGGTATTCCTGGCTGGGTCTTACCGCCTGCTTCCGCCATGAAGAAGCATTTCGTTTTGAGCTGTTCCTGGGGGTGATACTGTTGCCCCTGGCATTTCTGATCGCGGAAACGTTGACAGATCTGAGTCTGCTGCTGGGTTCCATGCTGATCGTACTGATTACCGAATTACTCAATTCAGCTGTCGAAGCCGTGGTTGACCTGATCGGTCCCGAGCGCTCCGAACTGGCGGGGCGCGCCAAGGATCAGGGTTCCGCCGCCGTATTATTGAGTATGGCCGTGTTTCTGTTGATATGGGGCGCGGTGATAGGGCAGCGCTGGTTTGGCGCTTGATATCCCGAGCGCCAGGGCAGGGGCGTTCAGGCTAATTGTGCTGGCGGTCTTTTACGGTCATGTTTTATGGCCAGATTCACAACAGGGCTGTAATGTTGAATATGCCAACTAGCTACTCGAATT
>JBFJZC010000231.1:0-4879 GCA_041622295.1 Porticoccaceae bacterium | reverse complement strand
TGGGCACGGTGGGCAGCGTTTATGTGTATGACGATTTTGCTCACCATCCCACAGCCATTGCTACTACCTTGCAGGGTTTGCGGGAAAAAGTCGGTGAGCAAAAAATCATAGCAGTCATTGAGCCGCGTTCTAATACCATGAAAATGGGTGTCCACAACAAAACGCTGGCAGCAGCTACCGATGCTGCAGACGAGGTTTTCTGGTTTCAGGCACCCGGCTTAAGCTGGCCGTTGGCCGATATTCTCGGTAGTAACGGTGGTGATAAGCCTGCTAAAGGTAAACAGCGTAAAGCGCAGGTTGTTGACAGTATTGAGCGGCTTATAACGTTGACAGGAGACGCCGCACGAGCTGGCAGTGGGCACGGCTGTCACGTCGTCATCATGAGTAACGGCGGTTTTGGTGGCTTCCACCAACGGTTGCTGAATGCGTTGATGGCTGCGCAGCAGGCGGCTGTAGAAGATGTAGCGCAAGCCTCTTCTAAACCGACATAAAAATCATCATCAAAAAGGGGCTAAGTACAATGGCGACCAATCGGGAACTACTGACATTGCTCGCGGTTTTGATCGCTGTGACGGTCTGGTCGTGGATCGAGCCCTTTGATCGGCCGACCTGGTGGATGGAATCCTTGCCGGTGTTTATTGGTTTGATGGTCCTGGTGCCAACGCGCGCGCGGTTCCCGTTAACCCGGCTGGTTTACTACCTGTTATTTTTCCACGCGGTTCTGCTACTGGTCGGTGGCCATTACACCTATGCACGCGTGCCATTCGGTTTCTGGATTCAGGATTTGCTGGATTTTTCCCGCAATCCCTATGATCGCCTGGGCCATATCGTGCAGGGTTTTGTGCCCGCACTGGTGGCGCGCGAAGTATTTTTGCGTAAGCACGTGCTGCAACGCGGTGCCTGGCTATTCTTCCTGGTAGTGTGTTTTTGCCTGGCTTTTAGTGCGTTTTACGAGTTGCTGGAATGGTGGACGGCAGTGTTTGCTGGCGACGGTTCCATCGATTTTCTTGGTGTGCAGGGGGATATCTGGGATGCTCAGTGGGACATGCTGCTAGCGCTGATTGGCGCGATCGCCGCGCTGGTACTACTCAGCAAAACCCACGACCGTCAGCTGGCAAAACTTCAGAATGCCGGGCGCTAAAGCCTGTATGGACGCGGTTACTCGGCAGCACGAAAGTCCGGCAGCTTGCCGGTCGAGCAGTGCACGATACGATGAGCGCAATTGCCTGGGTTTACTATGGCCAGGGTGTTAATCGTCGGTTGCGGTGACATTGGTCTCGGTCTTGCGCGAGTGCTGCTTGCCGGGGGCCATCAGGTAACGGGACTCAAACGTACACCGCTGAGCCAGAAGCTGTCTGGACTTAAGCTTGTGCTGGCGGATATTACCGCCGCCGCTGATTTAAGTGATTTGCCGACCAATTTTGATCAGGTTTTCGTGATTCTCTCTCCCGACAGGCGAGATGAGCAAAGCTACCGCCGTATTTTTCTGCAAGGTGTTAATAACCTGCTGGCGCACTTTGCGCAGGCTGAATCAGCAGCGCACTGGATATTTGTCTCGTCGACCAGTGTTTACGGTCAGCACGCCGGCGAGTGGGTTGACGAAGATACGGCAACGGCTCCAGAAAGCGGAACCGCGAAAATTCTTCTCCAGGCGGAGCAAAACGTTCTAGGGCGTGGCCACCCTGGCAGACATCATGAGCACGCGAAAAATACCATCGTGCGCTTTAGCGGTATTTACGGGCCGGGCCGGGAAGGTCTCCTGAGGCGGGTGCAAGCCGGTGTACCCGTACAATACGAACCCCCTTATTACACCAACCGCATCCATCGGGACGACTGTATCGGCGTGTTGGCCTGGTTGCTGGCGCAGCGTTTGGCAGGACAGCGGCTGGACAATATTTATCTGGCCACCGACAGTGAGCCTGCGACGGCAGGCGAGGTAAGTTGTTGGCTGGCTGAAAACCTGCAGTGTCCTCTGCCGCCGGCCAAGCAAGTTGAGCCTCTCCAGGCCACGGCAAATAAGCGGTGCAGCAATCAAAAGCTGCGAGATTCTGGTTACGATTTTCGCGTAAAAAACTACCGGGAGGGTTACGGGCTAATATTGGTTTGACGGCGAATTTTGGTCAAGTATTCATGCTGACTTGCCACGAGTTTTTTCCATTCTAGTGGCTTTGCTGTTGGCCGTGCGGTAATCAAAGGGGAAGAATAGTATGAATGAATGTGTAGCCGGTGAAACCAACATCTACGACTGTTTGGTGAAGCAATCACCCGACGCGATTATTTTTGCTGACCTTTCGGGCGTCATTCGTGTCTGGAATACAGCCGCAGAACGGATGTTTGGTTTTGTTGCCGAGCAAGCTATCGGTGCCAATCTTGACATCATTATTCCGGCGTCGTTTCGAGAAGCCCACTGGCGCGGCTTTAATCGAGCCGTTGCTGATGCTGTCACTAAATATGTTGACCAGGCCTTGCCGACCCGGGCGTTACGTGCCGATGGCACTGAGTTTTACGTTGAGCTGAGTTTTGCGATTATTTTGGATGGCACTGGCAGATCAATTGGTTCCGTGGCGCACGCGCGGGATATCGATGACCGTTATGTGAAAGAGCGGGCCAATCGAAAGCGTTTAAAGGCGCTGGAAGCTGAATTAGCCAGGTAGCAGATTTTAACGGTTGAATTAGCCGAGCAACAATATTTGATGGCCGTGTGCGCTCAACACATAAGCTTTAAGGGGCTTGATAATACACATTGACCACCGAGGGAAAAGGCGTTTATGCTCGCCGCCGCGACCGCTATCCGCCCCTGATAGAGTTGATTTAATATAGTCTATTATTGGCGGCGTTAAGAGAAGCACATCATGTTGCGTAAGATTCTGATTGCCAATCGTGGCGAGATCGCTGTTCGTATCGTTCGCGCGTGCGCTGAGATGGGCATCCGCTCTGTGGCGATTTACGCCGACGCCGATCGCCATGCCCTGCACGTCAAGAAAGCGGATGAGGCACATTCCATTGGCGCAGATCCGGTTGGGGGTTACCTCAACATTCATCGCATTGTAAATCTGGCGGCTGAAACCGGATGCGACGCGATTCATCCCGGGTATGGCTTTCTATCGGAGAATGGCGATTTTGCCGCTGCGTGCGTCGCCAGAGGGTTGTGCTTCATCGGCCCTGGCGCCGAAGTTATTCGCCGTATGGGTGATAAGACCGAAGCTCGGCTGGCCATGCAGCAGGCGGGCATTCCGGTGACGCCAGGCAGCGCCGGTAATCTGGAAAGTCTCGACCACGCACTTTCGGTGGCGGCGTCGCTGGGCTATCCGGTGATGCTCAAGGCGACGTCTGGTGGTGGCGGTCGCGGTATCCGGCGCTGCGACAATCCCGAAGATCTGGGCCGCAGCTATGATCGGGTGATCTCCGAAGCCACCAAAGCCTTTGGCAGCGCTGAAGTGTTTCTTGAGAAATGCATCATCGACCCTCGCCATATTGAGGTACAGATTCTTGCCGACCGTCATGGCAACACCATTCACCTGTTTGAGCGGGATTGCTCAATCCAGCGCCGTAATCAGAAGCTGATTGAAATCGCGCCCTCGCCACAACTGGACGCTACCCAGCGGGCCTATGTTGTCGATCTCGCAGTGCGTGCGGCCCGAGCGGTTAATTATGAAAATGCCGGCACCGTGGAGTTTCTGTTTGACGCCGCTGGCGAGTTTTACTTCATGGAGATGAATACTCGGATTCAGGTGGAACATACCATTACCGAAAGTATCACCGGCGTCGATATTGTCGAGGAGCAGATCCGCATCGCCGCCGGTTTGCCCTTACGATACGCGCAGGATCAAATCACCATGCGGGGTTTTGCGCTGCAGTTTCGCGTCAACGCGGAGGACCCCAAGAACGGGTTTTTGCCCAGCTTTGGCCGCATTACCCGCTACTACGCGCCGGGTGGGCCTGGCGTACGCACCGACTCGGCCATTTACACCGGCTACACAGTGCCACCCTATTACGATTCTATGTTGGCCAAAGTCATTGTCTGGGCGTTGACCTGGGAGGACGCTATCGCCCGTTCGCGGAGGGCGCTGAACGACATGGCGGTCTTCGGTATCCGTACGACCATTCCGTATTACCAGGAGATTCTTGGGGCGCCGGCGTTTCGTAGTGGCGTGTTTAATACCGGCTTCGTCGATGCCAACCCGCAGCTCGTTAATTACTCTAACAAACGCCGCCCGGAGGATATCGCCACCGTGCTCGCGGTCGCTATCGCCGCTCACACCGGCAATTGATTCTAAGGAAAGCTTATGAGCAAGGTTCATATTACCGATACTGTGCTACGCGACGGCCATCAGTCACTGATTGCGACGCGGATGCGCACGGAGGATATGTTGCCTGTCTGCGCCCAACTCAATGCCATCGGCTTCTGGTCGCTGGAGGTCTGGGGTGGCGCTACGTTTGATACCTGTCTGCGCTTCCTGAAAGAGGATCCCTGGCAACGACTGCAAGCGCTGCGTACGGCGCTGCCTGATACGCGTCTGCAGATGTTGCTGCGGGGTCAGAATCTGCTCGGCTATCGTCACTACGCCGACGATGTGGTGCGGGCCTTCGTGCTGCGCGCCGCTGCTAACGGCATGGATGTGTTCCGCATTTTTGATGCGCTGAATGATTTGCGCAATCTACGCACCGCGATCGAAGCCACCAGAGAAGCGGGCAAACACGCGCAGGGCACCATCTGCTACACCACCAGCCCGGTGCACAACACGGCTGCCTTCGTCGCCCTGGGGCGGGAGCTGGCGGCCATGGGTTGCGACAGCATCGCCATCAAGGATATGGCCGGTCTGCTCACGCCCACCGCCACCGAAGCGCTTGTCAAGGGTTTGCTGGACGCGGTGGCATT
>JBFJZC010000230.1:0-4916 GCA_041622295.1 Porticoccaceae bacterium | reverse complement strand
GCGTTCGGTAAATGTCGTGATATGCATAATCTACTCTCCTGAATCTGATATCTGTGTTGTTGGCAAAGCCTGCGACGCCGGGAGGCCGTTAAGACAAAAACGCCTGCATTTGGGCGAGAAATTTATCTGTCTGTTCTATTTCCGGTCGATGACCACAGCCCGCAAAGGTCACCACTTTAGAGCTAGCAATAGCTTGTTGATATACATCCGCGACGCTGTACGGAACTATCTTATCGTCATCGCCCCACAGGATCTGCGTGGGTAGATTTTTCACTAAACCCAGGCGCTGACGAAGCGCAGGGTTATTCATGAATGGCTGCCAGGCAAAACGGGCGCTCTCGGCTGTCGCATCCTGAAAGCGCTCAAATTGTTCCGGTGTAACATCACCACCAAAAATATCTGCAAATTCTGGCGTTGCTGCTGCCTTGTTAACGCTCAATGCCAGGTATTGGGCGGTAGTGTAGTAGTAGATATCAGCAATTTCTCCGGTCGGTGGCTTGATACCCATTGGCGCCACCAGTGTCATGGAGGAAAATTGCGCCGGATTTTGCGCCGCCATCTCCGCGGCAATCCAGCCGCCCAGACTAAAGCCAATCACATCCGCGCCCACCCAGCCCTGGTCAACCATGACCTGGGCGTAGTAATTAGCCAGATCGCCGATGCTCAATGCCCAGCTAATCCGCGGCGACACGCCAAAACCCGGATGCTGCGGCGTTATCACAGTGTGTGTTTTAGCTAATGACTGTTTCCACTTAAGCCAGCCTGGATCGCCTAGCTCCTCGCTCAATACGATCAGTCGCTTGCCGCTACCGCCTTCGGTAAACGTTAATTCGGAACCGGCTGTGGTAACGGTTCGTTCGGTGCATTCAATAGTCACTAATACCCTCCTCTCATTAAGATCATGTTAATTTGTCAATTCGCCAAGTCCGGTCGCGGCAGGTAGATCGCGCAGGCCCTCGCCAGCGGTTACCCGACAACAGGATTTGCGTCACTAAGCAGCACTCTTTTTGTACTCCCATTTCTTAAGGACTGGTAGCGCCTGCTCGGCAAATAGCGTCATGCTCTGCTTCGCGTAACCATAATCCATACCCGCGTAGGTAAAGAAACAGTTCAGTTCAAGGGGGCCGACAATATCTTCGATGCCCCGGAGTTTCTGCAGGCATTGATCAGGCGTGCCGTAAATCTGCTGTTCGACATACTGCTCGGTGACGCGATCGGCATTTTCCCGCATGGCAACCGCAGAACGACCATAGTGCTCGTAACCCTTGATACCATCGAAATGCTCGCCTTTCATTTCATAGTGCTGCATGGCCGACTCCCAGTAGTCGCCCATGTATTTGTAAGCCATATCTTTGGCGCGAGCGGGATCCTTGTCGCAGTAGACAAAAATATTCGCCGACGTGGGCGGCGCGGGTCGGTTGTGTTCTTTCACGAATAGCTCCCGGTACAGCTGAATATCCTTGGCGCGCTGCTTCCAGGGGCCCACCGCAAAGGTCATCATGGTGCCACCCAGCCGCGCGGCATGGGGCACAGTATCCGGCGACATGGACACAATATAAGTACGATCTTTATAGCTTCTGACCGGTTTGGGGCGGATATCAACCTTGATCTGATCAAAATATTCACCGTGATGCTCCGCCATCACACCGGTTTCCAGGGCATTCAGGATCATCGGCGCCGCTTCGTTAAAGCGATCGCGCGAAGATGCCATATCAACGCCAAACCCGTCGTACTCCACCCGGCCCAAACCACGACCCAAACCAACAATCACCCGTCCGTTAGACAGGTTGTCCAGCATCGAAAGATCCGTCGCAATGCGCAGCGGATCTTTATGCCAGGGCAGGATCAGTGCCGCCGTACCCAGTTTGATGGTGCTGGTAATCGCCGCCATATAGGTGAGAAATTCAACCGGATTGGGGCACATGGTGTAATCGGTGAAGTGGTGCTCCACCCCCCAGATGGAATTAAAGCCCAGGGGCTCGGCCAGTTTGGCAATTTCGATTTCATGCTGGTAAACCTCTAAATCGCTCAACGGTTGGTTTTGGCTACTTTGAAAGGCCATGACGACGCCAACGTCCATAGGAACTCCTCGTATTTAAAAATGTATGGATGAAAAAAAGTTAGTCGCCCGATTCTGACACAAAGTGTTACGGTTCTCTAATCGAATAATCTGGCTCTTTGTCCGCCGTCTTGCAAAGTAACGTGGCGAAATATCTAATAGCCTACCCGGAGTTTGTACATACAGAGGCTCGGCGATGAAACAATCCCTACAGGTCGAACTGGTCAGAAAGGCATTCGCCCACATTGACGCCAGCACTACAGATCTCGGCAGGGAGGTATTGCGTCACCCGGTCAGCGAATACACCAACCCCGACTGGTTTAGCCGTGAAAAAGCCACCCTGTTTCGCGACTACCCGCTGTTTATGGGCCTGTCTGGACTGATTCCCGAACCTGGTGACTATCTGGCCGAAGACCATGGCCAAATCCCTACCCTGCTGATCAGAGGCGACGATGGCGTCGCTCGTGCCTTTGTTAATATGTGTCGCCACCGGGGTACGCCACTGGCCAAAGGTTGCGGGCGTAGTGCCAGCTTCGTCTGCCCCTACCACGCCTGGAATTATAATAAGCAGGGCGAACTGGTCGCTATCCCAGACAAACGCTCGTTTCCGGGTGTCGATCTCACTCAGGAAGGTTTGATCCCGCTACCGACGCTGGAAAAGTACGGCATGCTCTGGGTATTGCCCGACCCCAAAGCAGACCTTGCAACAAACATCGAACAGACTGTCGACGCGCATTTACAGGGGCTAGGCGGCGAGTTAAGCACCTACGATTTTGCCACTTATCACGCCGATGAAACCCGCACCATCGAGCGCCGCACCAACTGGAAGCAACCCATCGAGACTTTTCTGGAGGCCTACCACTTCAACACCCTGCACAAGAACACCGTGGCGCCGCTGTTTTTCCACAATATGTGCCTGTTTGAGTCTTTCGGGCTGAACCACCGTGAGGCGGTGATTCGCAGAAGCATTGAAACCCTGCGCGACAAACCAGAAAGCGAATGGGATTTCATCAAGCACACCGGCCTCTCCTACCAGCTCTTCCCCAATACGATTTTTGTGATCCAGGCCGATCATGTGGAAACCTGGCGTGTTTTCCCGTCCAAAGATCGTGTTGACGAATGTGTGATTCGCTTTGACTGCTACGTGCCAGAACCGGTCACCGACCCAAAAGCCAGAAAATACTGGGATGCTAATATCGACCTGGCCTTCAGGACAGTAGACGAAGAAGACTACCGAATCTCAGAGGATATCGAACGGGGCTATATGTCGAATGCGCTGGAGGAGGTTATTGTCGGGCGCAATGAGCCATCATTGGGCCATTACAAAAAATCTATTCAGCAGGCCGTGGCTACACGCGGTTAAGACTGAGGTTAACACTGGGATAGAGGTAAGCCTGGAGGCGCTCGCTAGAAGTGAACGGCTATAAAAAACCGGCACAATATGCGCCGGTTTTTTATAACTTTAACCTGCGAGGCATCGGCCTTATAAAAAGGCATCGTCCTTACAAAATAGCTACAAAGTTGTTACAAATTAGCCAGCACATTCTCGGCGGAGCTGACTTTAAATGCGCCGCCTTCTTCAATAAACGTTTTGGTGACTGTGCCATCTTCAATCACCAGGGCAAAACGCGCCCCCCGGGTGCCAAGGCCGAAACCGGAACCATCCATCTCCAGACCGAGGGCTTTGGCATAGTCGCCATTGCCGTCAGCCAGCATCATGACCTTATCGCCGACATTGGCAGATTTACCCCATGCATCCATCACAAAGACATCATTTACGGCGGTGCACGCCACGATGTCTATGCCCTTGGCCTTGATTGCCGCGGCCTCCTCAACGAAACCGGGCAGATGCTGGCGTGAGCAGGTGGGCGTAAACGCGCCTGGCACAGAAAACAGCACTACTTTCTTGCCGCTGAAAAGATCCTTGGTGCTGATTGACCCAGGGCCGTCCTCTTTCATGATGGTAAAGCGGCCTTCCGGTGCTTTGTCGCCTGTCTTAATCGTCATCGTCATCTCCTTCTTGCTGATTAAAATCGCTGAACTCTCTACCCGACTATGCTATCTACCGGGCTATGCTATCTACCAAGTTATTCTATGAATTGCCGACTTAAGTTGTCGAGACCATTTTCAATCGGCGCGACATTGATAAATCCGCGCTAACTTGTTCGGTATAGTGTGTTTGATTTGCTCAGGCCGATTATGGCATTTTGACGCACATCACGTCACTGATAATTATTATCACTAGCATTTAGAACGCGACCCGCGACCAGCCTTGCACTTGGCCGGATGCCGTCCATGCTTTAGGCTGAGCAGACAGATCTCTCTGTTGTCCAGCAATTCACTGCACCGAAGCGAACATCACGTTGCTGGCACCGATGACACCAATGACACCAATGACTGCGAGCGCACTGACACAGCGCATAAATGATTTCATCGAAGCGCAGCAGCTGCCTGACGACTTCCAGATTGTGGTAAACGACCACTACCTGCCGCTGGCGCGCTGGCTTCACAACAACGTCGTCTCAGGGGAGACGCTCGTTGTCGGCATTAATGGCGCCCAGGGCACCGGTAAATCAGTCCTCAGCGCGGTGTTGAAAATTACCCTCGAACACACATGGGCGGACCGCGTTGCCATTTTGTCACTGGACGATATATATCTGACACGCCACGAGCGCCAAACGTTGGCGCGATCTGTGCACCCTTTGCTGCAAACCCGAGGCGTACCCGGAACCCACGACGTGGAACTGGGCATTGCGATTATTCAACAACTCAAAACTCTCAAACCGGGACAAAGCATGCGCCTGCCCCGCTTCGACAAAGCACTGGACGACCGCAAACCCAGCACCGAGTGGGAAAT
>JBFJZC010000229.1:0-4922 GCA_041622295.1 Porticoccaceae bacterium | reverse complement strand
GCTTTACCAGTGGTTAGAACAGGGCGGTGCGGGGCTGCCGCCCGAGGCCAGCGGCGTCTGGGGTGACATATCAGACCAGCTCTATCGCCTGCAAAAACGCAATGTCCGCGCCAAAAACAGGTACCGCGCACTGGTCAGGCGAATCCGCAATCTGACGACGGCTCTTGATGAAGGGTTAATTATTATCAACGCCGAACGCTGCCTCGACTGGTGGAACCCGGCGGCAACAAAACTGCTGGGGCTGCGCGACGACGATTTGCATCAGCCCATCACCAACCTGGTTCGCGCCCCTACCTTTGTCAGTTACTTGCACAACGCCGATTTCGCCCTGCCCATCGAACTCCCCGCGCCGCGCAACCAACAACGTATTTTGCAGTTTTCCGCCGCAATTTTTGCCCGCGACGAGATCGCCCTGCTGGTGCAGGACGTGACGCGAGTGCGCCAACTGGAGAATATGCGCAAAGATTTTGTCGCCAATATCTCTCACGAGCTGAGAACACCCTTGACGGTGCTAACCGGATACCTGGAAACCCTGCAGCAAACCGGCGACCTGTCAAAACTGCCGCCTGCCTGGCTAAAGGCCTTAACGCAAATGGAGGAGCAGGCATCGCGCATGAACCTGCTCACGGCCGACCTGACGACCCTGTCGCGACTGGAATCAACACCGGCATCAAGCCCCGAAACCGTCACGCTGGCATCCCTGCTCGGGCCGATTATCGACAACGCCCGGGCGCTGAGTCAGGGCAAGCACCAGATACGCTGTGATGGCGACAGCTCGCTAACCGTTCAGGGCGACAGCAAGGAGTTACACAGCGCCTTCTCGAACCTTGTTTACAACGCGGTCAAACACAACCCGCAGGGCTGTGATATAACCATCAAAATCGCGCATACGGGAGGGGCGGTATGTGTCGCGGTCAGCGACACTGGCCGGGGTATAGACCCCAAACATATACCCCGGCTAACGGAGCGGTTTTATCGCCCGGACGACGGTCGGGCAACACAGTCCGGCGGCACCGGTCTTGGCCTCGCCATTGTTAAACATGTGCTGATCCGCCACCACGGTAAGCTCGCCATTGATAGTGAACCCGGCAAAGGCTCCACCTTCACCTGTCAGTTTGAACCCGCCTGACTGCGATGCTATTGTCCGGGCCGTGACCAACTACCCCTTCATCAAACCCGCCTTTCTTCAGGCCCTCGCCGACAGCGGGAGTGTCGGTCGCAACACGGGCTGGTTACCGGAACACATCCGTATCGAAAAAGACGGGCAAACGCTGGCGTACATGCCAACCTATCGCAAGGATCACTCCTGGGGCGAATATGTTTTTGACTGGGCCTGGGCCAACGCCTATCAACGCCATGACCTGCATTACTACCCCAAGCTGGTATCTGCGATTCCCTTTAGCCCCGCCACCGGGCCCAGGGTTCGTTTTGCCGATGGCGTTGATCAACCAGCCCTGTGTGCACAGCTGATCAGCCAGGTTATCGATCACGCTCACCAGGTCGATGCATCCAGCTGGCACTTACTGTTTCCCGATGCGTCGACGCTGGCCAACTTCAAACATCCCCAGCTAATGCAACGTGATGGCGTGCAGTTCCACTGGTTCAACCGTAATTATCAGTGTTTTGACGACTTTCTCGCCACGTTTGTGTCGCGCAAACGCAAAATGGTGCGGCGTGAACGGCAGCGCATTATCGACCAGGACATCGATGTGCAAATGGTTGAGGGTGCCGACATCGATGCAGAGCTGTGGGCGTTCTTTTTCCACCTGTACCAAACCACCTACCTCAAGCGCAGCGGCGGTGGCGGCTATCTAACGGCCGATTTTTTCGTCCGCCTCGGCCAGACCATGCCCGACGACATTGTTATGGCGGTGGCCAGCAGGGACGGCGGGCGCATTGCCTGTGCGCTGTATTTTCAAGACACGTCTACCCTGTATGGCCGTTATTGGGGCTGTATAGAGGAATACGACTGCCTGCATTTTGAGCTTTGCTATTACAGTGGTATTGAATACGCCATCGCCAATGGCCTGCAAAAATTTGATGCGGGCGCCCAGGGCGAGCACAAAGTGTTGCGGGGCTTTGAACCCATTGCGACCCATTCGCTGCACTGGATAAAACACCCTGGTTTTGCCGAGGCCATCGCAAAATTTGTTGCCGATGAACGGCGCGACAACGCCCGCTATATTGCCAGCGCACGATCGGTGCTACCCTACCGGCAGGAGATATCCGCTGGTTCTGCTGCTCCGGTTTCGGCAACGGGGGCGACGGATTAGCCAACCACAAAACAATAACTGGGCGCAGAATAACCAGATACCAGATAGCCAACCGCACGGAAACCCCATGAAAACTCTTTTGTCCCTGACCACGCTGCTGCTGTCCCTGATCACCCTGCCCGCGCTGGCCGCCAGTAAAGAAGAAATCAATGCTTATACGGACCAGGCCCTGACCGAGTTTCGACAGCACTCACCAGCCGGGCACAAACTCGCTGCCCGCGCCCGTGGCATCCTGGTTTTTCCCAAAGTCTACAAGGCGGGCTTTGGCATCGGCGGTGAGTACGGCGAAGGGGTCTTGCGCATCGGCGGCACCAGTGTCGCGTACTACAGTACGGCGGCAGCCTCGATCGGTCTGCAGGTGGGCGCGCAGCGTAAGGCTCAGGTCATCCTGTTTATGACGGATGAAGCCCTGAACAAATTTCGCAACAGCAAGGGCTGGGAGGCGGGCGTCGATGGCAGTGTCGCCATTGCCAGCCTCGGCGCGGGCGAGGCTATTGACACCAACACCGCTCAGCAACCCATTATCGGTTTCATTTTTTCCAACGAAGGGTTGATGTTTAACCTCAACCTGGAGGGTTCGAAGTTTACAAAAATTGATCGCTAACAAACCCGAATACCAGCCACCAGTGCTTTACACGTGTCACCGAGTTTTAAGCCATACCAGTAATCGATTGTTCGCCGGCATCGTATTATCTTCCAGCAGAGCCATACCCGCGGCACTCGCACGATCATTGACAGCGGCAAAGTCCCGGATACCCTGATGCAGCGCCTGCGCCTTTAACCAGCTATCGAAGCGAGCATTACTCTCTGAGGTGTATTGATTGTCGTAGTTGAACGGCCCGTAAATCGCTAACACGCCGCCGACAGCCAGCGCGACGGACAAGCGCGCAAACATATTCTCGACACTTGACCAGGCCATGATGTGGCAGGTGTTAGCCGTAAAAACCGCGTCGACAACACCCTCTATCGGCCACTGCGCCATGTCCACATCCAGCGCCAGCGGGGCACGCAAATTGGCCGCCGGACGATCCGTTAACCAGGCGTTAATAGCCTGGTGATTGTCGGCCCGATCGCTGGTTTGCCAGATCGCCGGAGCCAGCTGCGGCGCGAAAAATGTCGCATGCTGACCGGTGCCACTGCCAATTTCCAGTATCTGTCGACGCCCGACAAAAACCCGCTGCAAAACATCCAGTATCGGCCGTTTGTTGTTCTCACAGGCCTGGGAAAACGGAATATTCATCGCAGCAGGTCCGTGATTAGTAATCGGGAGGTGGTCTTCAGGCGTCCTTACAGCTTACGGGTAAACACCCATTGCCGGGCGGAGGACATCGCCGGGTTGTAAGCATAGCCTTCACTATCGAACTGTTTCAGCTGCTCAACATCTTCGATGCGATGGCGAATGACGTAACCTACCATCAGGCCGCGGGCTTTCTTGGCGTAAAAACTGATAATTTTGTATTTGCCGCCCTTCCAGTCCATAAACACCGGGGTGATAACATCCGCCTTTAACGCGTCGGTCTGTACCGCCTTAAAGTACTCATTGGACGCCAGATTAACCAGCACGGGTCCCGACTGTTTGTTCCGAGTCCTGCTGGAAGCCTTGCTCAGCGCCTTGTTCAGCGCATCGGTGATTCTGGTGCCCCAGAATTCGTACAGGTCCTTACCACGGCTATTGGCAAAGCGTGTACCCATTTCCAGTCGATAGGGTTTGATCAAATCCAGTGGGCGCAGCAGGCCATACAGCCCGGATAAAATCCGCAGCCGACTTTGAGCCCATTTAAGATCTTTGTCTGACAGCGTGTCGGCATCTATCCCCACGTATACGTCACCCTTGAAAGCCAGCAAGGCCTGGCGGGCGTTGTCGAGGTTAAGGTCTTTGTCCCAGTTCAGGTAACGGCCAAAATTAAGATCACCCAATTTATCGCTGATTTTCATCAACTCAGAGACCTGGGGCGGGGACAGCTCCCGCAACGCCTCTATCAAAGCCTCCGCATCATCAAGAAAATCTCCAGTCGTAAACAACCGAGTGGGCGGAGAGGCATCAAAATCGAGTTTTTTTGCGGGAGAAATGACCATTAGCATTTTCAATAATCCTTCGGTGCAAACGCCGTACGTTAGCGTAATATTATACCCGTCGTCCCCCTCCAGAAAAGGAACCCTGCATTGAACCGCCTGCTGCGCACACTGTCTTTAGTGATCCTGTTTCCTGCAATAACAAGCTGTACGGTTAACCCCGTTACTGGCCAACAGCAATTCTCGCTGATTTCTCCCGATCAGGAGGTGATGATAGGCGCTCAGCAATACCAGTCGGCCCAGCAATCCCAGGGCGGCCAGTACTATATAGACCCCGAACTTCAGGCCTATATTGATGAGGTTGGTCAGAAACTCGCCCGCGTCAGTGATCGCCCCCAGCTACCCTACGAATTTGTTGTGCTGAACAGTTCTGTACCCAACGCCTGGGCGCTGCCTGGTGGCAAGATCGCGGTGAATAGAGGCCTGCTGTTCCATCTGGAAGATGAAGCGCAACTGGCTGCCGTGTTATCCCACGAAATAGTCCACGCCGCCGCTCGCCACAGCGCCACCCAAATGACCCGCGGCATGCTGGCCGGTATCGGCCTGCAGGTGCTCGACACCGCCACCGGCGGCAGC
>JBFJZC010000228.1:0-4946 GCA_041622295.1 Porticoccaceae bacterium | reverse complement strand
CGATGTCGCTGAAATTAGTTACGAATCGTTTAACGAGCTGACAAAAAGTCACCCCGAGTTTCTGTATTCGGTGAGTAAACAGATGGCTCAACGCCTTAGGGACACCACCCGTAAGGTCGGTGACCTGGCCTTTCTGGACGTCACGGGACGGGTCGCACGCACGTTGCTCGACCTCAGCAAAGAACCCGATGCCATGACCCACCCGGACGGCATGCAAATCAAAATCACCCGCCAGGAAATTGGTCGAATCGTCGGCTGCTCAAGAGAAATGGTCGGCCGGGTGCTAAAAATACTGGAAGAGCAGGGTTTGGTGGCCGTAGCCGGCAAAACCATGGTTGTTCACGGCACCCGTTAACTTCGCCCCACCCCTGAAGTGTTGCGTTAATTAAACATTTCCACCAGGCGGCGCCCCGGATCTTCAGCGCGCATAAACGCCTCCCCAACGAGAAAAGCATTGACCCCGTGCCCACGCATGGCCATGACGTCGTCAATGGTATGGATGCCGCTCTCAGTGACGATCAGGCGATCCGGCGGAATCTTGTCTAACAGGTTAAATGTCGTATCCAGGCTGGTGTGGAAAGTATGCAAGTTGCGATTATTAATGCCGATCAAAGGCGTCGCGAGCTGCAAAGCCAGATCCAGCTCCTGACCATCATGCACCTCGACAAGGACATCAAGCCCGAGGCCTATCGCAGTGTCGTGCAGGGTGTGTAGAGCCTTCGCATCGAGGGCGGCGACAATCAACAGAATACAGTCTGCGCCAATGGCTCGCGCCTCGTGAATCTGGTAGTCATCCACGACGAAATCTTTACGCAATAATGGCAGGCGGGTGGCGCTCCGCGCCTGCCTCAGATAGTCGTCACTACCCTGAAAAAAATCGACATCAGTTAATATCGAAAGGCAGGCAGCACCGCCTTTTTCGTAGCTACGAGCAATTTGCACAACATCAAAATTCTCACGAATCACCCCTTTACTGGGCGATGCCTTTTTTACCTCAGCAATCACCGCGGCCGCGCCGAGAGCAATTTTTTGCCGTAAAGCTCTGGTAAAACCGCGCGGCGCATCCTGTGTAGCTATCAATTCCTGGAGCTGCGCGACAGGCACCAGCGCACTGCGCTCCTGCACTTCAACATACTTGCGCGCCAGGATTTTTTTGAGAATGGTAGGCGCTTGCGTGAGACCGGCACGCTCCCGGGACATGACGTGTTCCTGAGACATAACTTCGCTCCTTATACGCTATCCAGCGCTTCAGTGTATGACGCCAGCTCACTGATCCGCTCCAAAGCAAGCCCACTGGCAATAGTGTCCTGCGCCATGACCACACCTTCAGCCACTGTCGACGCCACCCCGGCGGCGTAAATTGCTGCGCCCGCATTGAGGGCGATCATATCGGCCGCCCTGACACCCTCTTGCGTTTTACGTTTACCAAGTGCGTCCGTGATCAACTTCAGCGACGCGGCTGGATCAACGACTTCAAGGCCATTGAGCGACTGTCGCTCAATGGCAAAATCCTCGGGCTTGAGTCGGTATTCTGTAATCTCGCCATGCTTCAGTTCGGCGACCGAAGTCTCCGCCGCAAGGCTGATCTCATCAAGGCCGTCATCGCTGTGCACCAGCAGAACATGCTCGCTACCAAGGCGTAATAGCACCTCTGCCATGGGTCGGCAAAGTTTGGCATCGTAAACTCCGATCAACTGGTTTTTAACCCCGGCGGGGTTGGTCATCGGGCCTAAAATATTGAACAGGGTGCGCACACCGAGCTCTTTACGCGGCCCCGCTGCGTATTTCATGGCGCTGTGGTGAGCTGGCGCAAACATAAAGCCGATACCTACATCGTTCACACACCGGGTCACCTGCGCGGGCGTCAGACCCAGCTTCACACCTGCGGCCTCCAGTAAATCAGCACTGCCGCTTTTGCTACTGACTGAGCGATTACCGTGTTTCACAACCTTGCCACCAGCCGCCGCCACCACAAAAGCACTCGCAGTTGAGACATTAAACAGACTCGCGCCATCGCCCCCGGTGCCGACAATGTCAACCAGATGAGCGCCGCTCACCGCCACGCCGATTGCCAGTTCGCGCATCACCTGCACCGCCCCGGTAATTTCATCCAGCGTTTCGCCCTTCATCCGCAGAGCCACCAGAAACCCGGCAATCTGCACCGGGGTCGCACCACCGGTCATGATCTGCTGCATGACCGCGGTCATTTCTTCCTGTGAGAGTGCGTTGTTTTCGATAACGCGGGCCAGCGCTGCGGTAATGTCCACCTAGTAAGCCTCGAGAAAGTTCTTTAGCAAATCATGGCCGTGCTGGGTAAGGATGGATTCCGGGTGAAACTGTACGCCCTCGATCGCAAATTCACGATGGCGTACCCCCATGATCTCATCCGGTTCGCCAGCTTCGGTCAGCGTCCACGCGGTGATGTCCAGGCATGCTGGCAAAGTGACCTTATCAATAACCAGCGAATGGTAACGGGTCGCTTCGAAAGGATTGCTTAAGCCCTTGAACACGCCCTTTCCATCATGATGGATTAACGATGTTTTGCCGTGCATCACCTTGCGGGCACGAATAATTGTACCGCCAAAAGCCTGGCCGATACTTTGATGACCCAGGCATATCCCCAGCAAGGGAATTTTTCCGGCAAACGCCGCGACGGTGGCCAGTGATATACCGGCTTCGTTAGGCGTGCAAGGCCCGGGGGATATAACGATTTTTTCCGGTGCCATGGTTTCTATGTCGGCGATCGTGATTTCGTCGTTGCGTACCACACGGACTTCGGCCTTGAGTTCGCCCAGGTACTGCACCACGTTGTAGGTAAAGGAGTCGTAGTTATCAATCATCAGAATCATTTCACCACCCCCTGCACCATGGCCGCAGCCCGAAAAATCGCTCTCGACTTGTTCATGGTTTCTTCCCACTCGGTCTCGGGCACCGAGTCAGCCACCAGACCACCACCAGCCTGCACGTAAAGCTGGCCACCCTTGATAACAGCGGTGCGAATAGCGATGGCGGTATCCACATTGCCATTCCAGCCAAGGTAACCAATTGCCCCGCCGTAGATACCGCGTTTTACCGGCTCAAACTCATCGATGATTTCCATCGCACGAATTTTTGGTGCACCACTTAAGGTCCCCGCTGGCAAGGTCGCCCGCAGTACATCAATGGCGGTGGTACCCGGTTTTACCAGACCGGTGACGTTGGAGCTAATATGCATAATGTGTGAGTAACGCTCGACCACCATTTTTTCCACCAGCTTGACGCTACCGATTTGAGCCACACGGCCAATATCGTTTCGGCCCAGATCGATCAGCATCAAGTGTTCGGCAACTTCCTTCGGGTCAGCGAGCAACTCTTCTTCAAGCGCCTGATCCTCTTCTGGATTTGCCCCGCGAGGTCGGGAACCCGCCAACGGTCGCACCGTCACCTCGCCATCTTCCAGGCGAGTCAGTATTTCAGGGGAGGAACCGACGATCTCGAAACCGTCCAGGTCGAGGAAGTACATATAGGGCGAGGGGTTTAACACCCGCAGGGCGCGGTACAAATTTATCGATTGCGCAGTAAACGGTAACGATAAGCGCTGCGAGGGTACCACCTGCATAACGTCGCCAGCGATGATGTATTCTTTGATCGCCTCCACCATCGCTTTATAACGGGCCTTGCCAAAACTGGATGTAAAGGCGGATTCACTAACACCGCTCGGGGTCAATGACACTTTATCCAGCGCCGGCAGGGGCTTGCGCAAACCGGCTTCTAACTCATCCAGACGAAGCTGGGCTTTGTGCCAGGCGTCCTGATCCGCGCTATCGGCATGGACAATAAAAATCAACTTGCCCTGCAAATTGTCGAAGACCAGCACTTCGTGGGAGGCCATCAACAGAATGTCCGGCACCCCCAATTCATCGGGCGGGCAGCTATTGGCTAAACGCGGCTCCACATAACGCACCGTGTCGTAGCCAAAATAACCCACCAGGCCGCCGGTAAACCTGGGCATCCCGGGTAGCTCAGGCACCCTGTAACTCTGAATAAAGGCCTCGACTTCGACCAGCGGATCGGGAATATTGCGCTCGTCAACCACACGTCCATTTTCTTCAATGGTGAACGTGTGACCGCGCACTTTAAGCACGGTGGCCGAAGGCAGACCGATCAATGAATAGCGGCCCCATTTTTCGCCACCTTCCACGGATTCAAACAAATAGGAGTAAGGCCCGCGGGCAAGTTTCAGATAACAGGAGAGGGGGGTTTCGAGGTCGGCGAGAATCTCCCGGACGACCGGGATGCGCGTGTAATCTTGTTGAGCCAGGTCGGCGAATTGTTCAGGTGTCATGATCTTTCCTTAAAACTAAATCTGCTTAACGATTAAATGGTGCCCAGGCGGGCAGGGGGTGTTAACCCTGTCGCCATCGCCAGCAGAGAGAAAGGAAAAACTTTATGTCCTGAGTACCAAAATTCACATTACGATCCTGTGTTTGCGGGCGACATTCTAATCTATTTGAATCATCCGTAAAACCATGGTGCCAGGGCACTGGATTCGACAGCTTTGAAGCGACCCTGAAGCCGTCAAACAGCGCTCAGCTCAGCGCGCATGGCGTCGACGACTGTCCGATAATCGTCGGCACCAAAGATCGCCGAGCCCGCAACAAAAGTATCGGCACCGGCACGAGCGATTGCGCAGATATTCTTCACCCCGACGCCGCCATCTACCTCCAGGCGAATATCGTAACCACCCTCGTCTATCAAAGCGCGCACCTGACGCAGTTTGTTCAGTGTGTGCGGAATAAATGCTTGCCCACCAAAACCAGGGTTTACCGACATCAACAGCAACACATCCATTTTGTCCATCACGTGCTCAATCACGTTCAGCGGCGTTGCCGGATTGAGCACCAGTCCCGTCTTGCAGCCGAGGTCACGGGCCAGTTGCAGCGAGCGGTCCACATGCCGACTGGCCT
>JBFJZC010000227.1:0-4950 GCA_041622295.1 Porticoccaceae bacterium | reverse complement strand
CCCCGGCTTAGTACTGACCTACTCCTATATGGGACGGGTAAGCTCCCACCTATGCCATATAGGAGAGGTAAATCTGCTAAATTTTCCAAAATACCCCACATCGATTCATTGTTACTTGCGCCAACTCCTAAGCGGTACTGGACTGGGGGTAACGCATTCATCGTACACAACACCACACTCATCAATCCCGTTCCAGGTGATTGCGACCAGCGTCGGCCGGCCTCGCTGCTTCCAACCTTGGCGAGTCACCACAAGGAAACCCTTTTTTATAAGTTCAGTGTGAGCCCGGTACAGTGATGAAGATGCCCATCCACGCCCTTTCATTAAAGAAATGGTGGTTGAAAGGTTGCCGTTATTCCGCCCGTTATATTGAACTAACAAATCAACCAATAGCTTCGTCTCATTCCCGCTTAGCGTGGCAAACTCTGAACTACACCCTACATGGTAGGGGATGCCAAGAAAGCGCTCTTTGCGTGGCTTTTTTGCAGACCCCATCTCATGTCCTCACCAGATCCTGGTAAGAGCTTAGGAGCGAGCGCATAGAGGCTTCGTCCAATGGTTGGGCCCCGCGCCGGACTCGCTTTGCATTGACCACCAAAAGCGCTCTGTAAGCATCGCGAGCGGACCGGACCCGGTATCTGAAATGCGAGCCAATACCGTCAGGGTTTGGTTCAAGTATCCGCTCCAGCTCAATGCACGCTTCCTTTTCGAGAAGGTTGGGATAGTTTCTACCACTGGATAGACGGCACGCTCGCAATATGTCATTTTCAGTCGCACCCCCTGGCATCGAGATCAGAAGCACATAGGCACGTTCAGTTTTGGTTTCCCTTCTGCGGGGGTGTTTGTTAGCATCTTGGTGCCCAGTGTTACGAATTGGCCCGGTTGCACCCGGGCTTTTTTGTGTCTCCATGCTTTATCCCTCCCCCTGTGGCGCTTCTGGATTAGCGAGACGAGATGCTGTAGCCCGTTGCTCAATCCAAGCTCGGATTGAAGATTCCGGCCAGGCGCTCGCTCGACCTCCTTCCACGATTTTAACTTGCGCAGGGAATTTACCTTCAGCGATAAGTTGGTGGACGTGACTGCGGCAAAGGCCGACCAGCGGTTGAACATCGGGCCAGCGAAGTAGACGGTCAATTGAGGGTGGTGGATAAACGGTGGGAGATTTGTTGCTTATTGCGTGTTTGTTACCAGTCATTTCGCGCCTCCATCGGCTGTTAATAACTGGCTACGTATTATTTATATTTTGGCGTCTAAATATATAGAATTAAGACGCCCTTTCAATTCTATACGGGAAACAAGCGATCAACCTGCTCCCTCAACATTTTGATCACGTTAGCGTCAGCCTCTGGTATATCAAAAGAATCTACAAAATCTTCCGCATGTTCTCGACAAAAAGGGTAATTACTGGCTTCAGCCTCATGGGGCTTGGCGGTTAATTCGCTGTAACCTTTTTCGATGGCCTCCGGGCTGGGCACCCCGGCCTCCCGCCACTCACCGCCTTTGATTCCTCTGTTCTGCACAAGTTTTGCCGCCGCACGTACGCTGATGCCAAACGTCCCTTTCAGGATTCCCACAACACCGTATATAGAGTGGTTTCTGGCGCGCTTTAATGATGTCGGTATCGGACGGTCTGGACCTCTAATCCCCAACAACTTGTTCATGTCCCCTTTGAATTGATTTAACGGATTAACTTCCTCACCTAGTATTTGCTCATCGTCTTTCGAAAAACCCCAAAAAGCTTGATATACCCAATCCATGACGTCCGGGGGTGGGTATAAGCCCATCACTTTACAGTGCGTCATGACTTCGACGGCTGAAACGATATCGTTATCTTTTCTGAATTGCCTTCTGGCACCACTAAGTAATAACGGGCGATCTATGCCATGCTCTTGAACCAGCTCATCAAGCGTGACGAATAGGCTCTGGTTTTTTAGGAATTCACCTAGCTCTTGTTGGTCGTCGAAGGTTTGGTCTGATCTACCATGCTTTGGCTTCCGTATATAAATTTCAACGTGGCTGCGCTCACCGTTATCCATTCCGCACCCCCGCTTATTAAGACTATTTGGGTTAATTCTGTTTAGGCTTCCGCCCCAAACTTACCCGGCACCACATTAGAGCCGGTTTCCAGTTGATCGAGATAGTCCGCCCACCATTGCATCATCTTCGCCCGGTCTTTGAGGTATTCCGCATGCTGGGTGTAAGCACCCCTAACCTGGTTACGTTCTAGGTGGGATAGCTGGCGTTCGATAGCATCGGGATTAAAACCTTCTTCGTTGAGGATTGATGACGCGGTGGTCCTAAAACCATGAGCAGTGGCCCGGCTTTTGTAGCCCAAACGGTATAGGGCGTAAGTCATGGTATTTTCTGAGATAGGTTTAGCTCTGCTTCGCTCACCGGGGAACAACAGGTCATAGTGGCCTGTGACAGGACGGAGTTCTTCCAGTAGCTCGATGGCTTGCCGTGATAATGGCACCAGGTGCTCGGTGTTCATCTTCATGCGTTCAGCGGGAATGCGCCAGACTTTGGCTTCCAGATCAAACTCGCACCATCGTGTGCCGCGTAGCTCACCAGGACGCACGAAGGTGAGTATCAGAAGCTTTAACGCGAGGCGGGTAATGATCTGGCCTTGATAGCTGGACACAGCCCTCAGTAACGCTGGCAGTTCCGCACGGGTAATGGCTGCGCGGTGTTGAACCTTGCGGGTTTTGAGTACCCCTTTTAGCTCGCTGGCTGGGTTGACCTGCGCTCGCCCGGTTTGTACGGCATAGCGAAAGATGGCTGAACAACGTTGTAGGACGCGGCTGGCCACATCCAGGGCGTCGCGGGCTTCAATTTTGCGGATCAGTTCGAGTACATCTGGGGGTTGTATATCAACAATAGCGAGGTGCCCAATACGGGGGAACACGTCCCTTTGCAGCGATTTCAACACCCGGTCGGCATGTTCGCCAGTCCAGCGGCCCTTCTGGTGAACCCACCACTCCAGCGCAACGGCTTCAAAGTGGTTCTCAGCCGATAGCAACTTCTCCCGCTTTCGGAGCTTCCGGATCATGCCCGGATCTTCGTCATCGCGTAGCTGAGCTTTGGCCTTGAGGGCAGCCTCTCTGGCCTTTGCCAGGCTCACCTCTGGGTACACCCCCAGCGCCAGCACCTTCTCTTTGCCGCAGTAGCGGTACTTGAGCCGCCAATACCTTGCACCTTTTGGATTGACCTGCAGGTACATGCCCTTGCCGTCAGCAAGTTTGTAAGCCTTCTCACGGGGTTTTGCGCGTTTGATGGTGGTGTCAGTAAGCGCCATATGGGGGTATCAAAAATTGGCGAAATCGGTATAGCCCGAAAAGTACCCCCAAAATACCCCCGCTGTCAATGGACGCCTCTGGACACCGCTAAACAGTGGGCATAAAAAAAGACCCTGGTTACAGGGCCTTATGGATATTACTGGTTGTCTCTGGTCTTAAATATGGTGCCCAAGGCCGGACTTGAACCGGCACGGCTTACGCCACTACCCCCTCAAGATAGCGTGTCTACCAATTCCACCACTTGGGCAAAGTTTCTACTCAATCCGCTTTCACGGTTGTTCTTCCAGCACTGGCACATCACTTGTGCCGCTGACGCCCTTACTTTCTTCTGGGACGGTTAACGAGGGAATTTCATTTTGTTCATCAACTTTCTGCTGATTTTCCTGCTCTATAATCTCCAGAGCAGGTAACTCGACGCCACCCACTCCTGCTGAATTACGGGCCATTACCGCGAGGGTCAGGCTGGTAGCAAAAAACAGGGTTGCCAGCACAGCCGTTAACTTGCTAAAGAAGTTCCAGCTCCCGCCACTGCCAAAAAGTGTTTGTGAGGCACCGCCACCAAAAGAAGCGCCGACCTCTGCACCTTTGCCCTGCTGCAGCAAGATCGCACCAATAATGGCTACGGCAATTAGCAGGTGAACCACCAGTACAAGTTTTTCCATCAACCCAATCCCGCCACTTTACAAATATTTACGAAATGTTCCGCATCAAGTGATGCTCCGCCCACGAGAGCCCCGTTAACATCTTTCTGCGCGAACAATTGCTCTGCATTTTTTGCTGTCACACTGCCGCCGTATAGCAGCTGTGTGCGAGCACCAGCTTCGCCGAGCTTGATCCGTATCTCGGCCAACACTTGCTGGACCTCATCCGGGGTTGCCACCACGCCAGTACCGATCGCCCAGATCGGCTCATAAGCTATTGCGGCTGTCGCCAGCGCCTTGCTCCCAACCTTGTCCGCCACCGCATCCAGTTGCCGCCGCACTACTGCCAACGTGAAGTTCTGCTCGCGCTCGGCAAGGGTCTCACCAACACACAAAATAGGCTTTAAGCCAACTTTCTGAGCCGCGACAAACTTGTCGGCGACCTGAGTATCACTTTCGTGATACCACTGGCGGCGCTCCGAGTGTCCGACAATTACGTAACGGCAATCAAACTCCCGCAACATGGAACCGGACACTTCGCCGGTATAAGCGCCTTCATCAAACTCACTGATATTCTGTGCGCCGACCTTTATCCGACTGCCTTCCAGGCGGCTCGCAACATCCGCCAGAAACACTACAGGAGGGCAAACCACCACTTCCGTTTCACATCTGTCGAGATGTTCGACAAGACCATCTAGCAACCGGGCTATGCTGGCCCGCGAGCCATGCATCTTCCAGTTGCCAGCCACCAATGGATCAGGCATCTACTACCGACCGAAAAAGGGCGCCAATGGTATCGAAATAGCCTGACACATACAACATCGCTGTCATCTTTCAGCGCCTTACGCGGCTGCACTAACGACCGCATTGGCAATATCGTTAGCCAACTCATCAACCAGTAAAACATCTTCGCCTTCGACCATGACACGAATGATTGGCTCAGTACCTGATGGTCGCAACAGCACCCGCCCGTTGCCAGCCAGCTTCTGCTCTGCCAGCCTGACCGCCGACAT
>JBFJZC010000226.1:0-4967 GCA_041622295.1 Porticoccaceae bacterium | reverse complement strand
GGGACTGTAACTAAATCTGTGTAACTGCCTATTATTAACCCAGGCAATGGGTGAGGATAGGTAGCGTATGAACAAGCAAGAACTGCAGGCAATCGCCCAGGCGGCTGCCAAGAATATCAAGACTGAAGCCGATCTCAACGAGTTCCGGCAAATGCTGACCAAGATCACGGTCGAGACGGCGCTAAATACCGAACTCGATGATCATCTGGGCTGCGCCAGGCATGAGCCGTCTGACACAGGTAACAGCCGCAATGGCTATACCAGCAAGACGCTCCAGACCGAAGACGGCCAGTTTAAATTGAACACCCCGCGTGACCGCACTGGCAACTTTGAGCCCCAGCTGGTGAAGAAGCATCAACGCCGCTTCACCTCGATGGATGACAAAATCCTGTTCCTGTACGCCCAGGGCATGACCACCCGCGAGATCGTCAACACCTTCAAGGAGCTGTACGGCGCGGATGTCTCCCCCGCACTGATTTCCAAAGTTACTGACGCGGTTATTGAGCAGGTGATCGAATGGCAGTCCCGCCCATTGGACCCGGTCTACCCGATCGTGTACCTGGACTGTATCGTGGTCAAAATCCGGCAGGACAAGCGGGTGATCAACAAGGCCATCCACCTGGCGCTGGGCGTCAATCTGGAGGGCCACAAGGAATTACTGGGCCTGTGGCTCACCGAGAACGAGGGGGCCAAGTTCTGGTTGAATGTGCTCACAGAGCTCCAGAATCGCGGCGTCAAGGATATTCTGATTGCCTGTGTGGATGGCCTTAAGGGATTTCCAGACGCAATCAGTACCGCCTTCCCTGACACCCAGATTCAGCTCTGCATTGTCCACATGGTTCGCAACTCGATGAAATACGTGCCCTGGAAAGACTATAAGCAGGTCACTGCTGACCTGAAGCGGATCTACCAGTCTGTCACCGAGGAGGAGGCCCTGCAGGCCCTGGATGAGTTTGCCGAACGCTGGGACGAAAAATACCCGACGATCAGTCGCTCCTGGCGCAGCCATTGGCACAACCTGAATACGCTGTTCCAGTACCCTGAAGATATCCGCAAGGCGATCTACACCACCAATGCCATCGAATCCTTGAACAGTGTGATCCGCAAGGCCACCAAAAAACGCAAGCTGTTTCCTACGGATGACTCAGCCATGAAGGTGGTGTATCTGGCGATCATGGATGCATCCAAGAAATGGGCCATGCCAATCAGGAATTGGAAAACCGCGCTCAATCGGTTTATGATCGACTTCGAAGACCGGCTGATAAACTATGTTTAAACCCGGCAGTTACACAGAAATATTTACAGGCTCGTCGATAATCTCCTTAGGGTATACGATTACTCCCCCAACCTTTGGCCTTCGACTTTAGAGGAAGATATCCCAAACCTCGTAAAACATATTAAAGCCACATGGGAAAATAAAGAGTCAAATGCGTCTTATATGAAAATACTTCGTGGTAAAGAAATTTAACAAAGCCAAGCACACGGACTCGCTAACGCTCGCTCGGTGTTGGCGGCGTTAGAGCCCGCGTGAGGATTCTCGCCACCATAGCTGCTCTGCTCTTGTCCGCCAACTCTGGTGCAGGCGTATTGCACACCTGCGAGGCTCGGACAGCCGCTGCTTTCCCAGCGTACGAGCTAACACCCGGTGTAGATCCACGCCCGGTGCCGGGCTCGTACCTAAGCAAAGCCAATTCTGTAGTCCACGGAGACTATGACGGCGACGGAAAGGTAGATGCTGCGCTACTTCTACGACCGAAATTCGGCGCGGACAAGTACGCAATCTCCGTTTGCTTATCAGGCAAGCCCACTGCGCAGCCGGAGTTAATCCGTGATGCGTACACGACGGGTGCACTGTCAACAACCCCAAAGGGCCAAAAATACTACGACTTCGAAGCTGACGCCGAGGGAAAATACGAGTTGGATGGAGTGGGCTCGTACTGCTGCGAATGCTGTGGCGCAACCTATATCTTTCGTAAACCTATATCTTTCGTAGCGGTCGCTTCGTTGAGATCATTGACAGTGATTAGTCGCCGGTCGGACTTAAACAATTCATTCAAGCCGAACCTGTAGCCCCCCCATTTTAGTGGGCACCTTCTGCTAACTCAGGAGGTGACGAGATGCCACTTATCCTTGCGACCATTTTGCGGCTCCACCGTCTATCAGTATGCATTGATCTTGATGCGACTAAACAAGGAGCTAACCATGAAACGCTTTCATATCCACATTGCGGTGGGGAACATTGCGACCAGCATTGATTTCTATAGCAAGTTGTTCGGCCAGCAGCCGACCAAACAACAAGATGATTATGCAAAGTGGGTGCTTGACAGCCCACGAATCAATTTCGCGATTTCATCTAGAGGTCACGCTGTAGGATTGAATCATTTAGGCTTCCAGGTTGATTCATCCGAAGAGCTCGTCGAGCTGAAAAAGCTGGCTGACTCTGCCTCTCCTGGGGAAGTGTTAAACCAGGGAGAAGCCGCTTGTTGCTACTCCAGAAGCGAAAAACATTGGACAATTGATCCACAAGGGCTTGCCTGGGAGCATTTTCATACCATGTCTGATGTGCTTGAATTCGGCAACGACACCGTCAGTCAGGCAGGTGCATGTTGTATTCCTGTGCGTAGGTCGGAGCTGGATGCACCATCCGCCAGGGCTGCTTGTTGCATTCCAAACAGTTTGCCGGTGGCTGAGGGTACTTGTTGTGGTTAAAGAGGAAGTATTATCGGTCACGCCAACGACTTCAGAAGACCTTGGCGAGGCTTTCTCCGTTTTGCGGGTCAGCCTGCGCAATTATTTGCGCAGGCGAGTGAGCGATTCGGCCTTGATAGAAGACCTGGTTCAAGATGTGTTCGTTAAGGCGTCGGCTGCAATCGGCGACAACCGGGCGCCCAGAAATCTTACCGGCTGGCTCTATGCCGCAGCACGCACAACAGTGGTCGACTACTATCGTTCGGCGCGTCCTGACACCGTGGAGTTAGACGAGAACTTGGCGGATACCCGGCTTGCCAATGACGAGCTTTTGCATCAAGAGCTTGCCACTTGTCTTAGACCGTTCACCCAGCAGCTCCCGGCAATATATCGGGATACCTTGTTCGCAACTGATTTTGAAGGGAAGACGATGCGCACTCTGGCTCAAGAGCAAGGTGTATCGTTGTCGGCAATCAAGAGCCGAGCAAGTCGGGCGAGGCTCATGCTCAAAGCAAAGTTACTGGAATGTTGTCATGTGGAGTTTTCTAACGGCATCGTCACCGACTATAGCCGTCAATCATCCTCCTCATGTGGGGATGGATGCGTATAACCCTGCATTAGAGCTGGGCGACTGAAAGCGGTGCACTTGCAACCTGAATTCGGGGTTGGGCCAATTTAGTCGTCAAAAAACGCGGGCGATGGCCAAATACCGCGATTTTGTTCGCGAAGGTGTGGGCTTACCGCCGGTTTGGGGCGGCCTGAGACCGCAAATATATCTGGGTGATGATCAGTTTGTTGAGCGGATGCGAAAACACAATGAAGCGACGCTCAAGCTCGAAGAAATCCCAAGAGCACAATGTCGACCACCGGCCAAATCACTGGCCTATTACCTGGCGCGTCATAAGACCCGTGACGCTTCGATGGTCGCGGCTGATGCGACGGGCGATTAAAAATGCAGGGGGTAGATGGATGATCGCCGTATCTGCCCCAGGAATTTGGGGATGTCGCTAAAGTTGACTTTTATACGCCTCACTTCTACGCCTCACTTCTACGCCTCACTTCTACGCCGAGCATGCCACGGCCGACTCGGGCTTAAGTGGCCAGGCATATATTTAACGTGACGCAGATAAACCAGTTGGCGCCTCAGTGAGTAGTATTGTCGGCATTTCGCAGCTAGCGCCGGAGGTGTCGACACTGGCCAGTTGCAGGAAGTCACCGCGGTAGTCATGTAATCGACGCCAGAAATGGGCTTTTTGTTCGGCGCTCGCCAGGCCATAAAAATCCACGGCCAGTGCTTTGCTCTGCGACATCATCTCTGCCATCAAGGTTTCAGTTTTGTCTGCGATTTCGTCGTCGCTCTTAAGTGGCGATTCCATTGTGGTCCACATGGGTTGGAGTGCGTGGGCGATGGTTTGTGCGTCAGCGTCTCCCCGCAGCAATTCAATTAGGGTGCTGTCTCGTTGCTCGCGATATTGCAGCCAGGGGGCATACGTATCGGGTAAGGCTTTACTGCGTTTTTTAATCCAGGCTACCTGCGCGCGGGATAAGTTACCAAACCATTTTTCCACGCCAGCTGCTGTTTTTTTTGCCCGGCGGTTCAATCTACGTTCGTGACTGAATCTGAGTTGCTTGGCCAATTTCGCGCGGTCTTTGGCCAGGCGTTGTTCCAGATGGCTGATTTGATCAGTATCGAGATCACTAAGAACGTCTGCTGTGGGCGCCCCGCGCTGGTTATCACGGCCTCGTAATGCCGCTTTAGTTCCGTTTCTAGCCATGTCAGGTCGGCGCGGGTCAGGTCAGTGCGCGCGCGGGTTTCAAACTGGACTATCAGGTCGGCGTAACAGGTTAACTGGGTGCGCCGATGCCAACTCAACCAGTGGTTTATTGCCTGGTTGACGCTGGTTGTCTGGCTTCGGTGGAGGTCAAAATAACGGTCGGCCTGGTAGCTAAGTAACCAGTTCGCGCGATTGTAGAAAAATTGGGTGCTATCGCAGCCCGTAAGAATAAAGCAGAGTGCAAGAACGCATATTTTGGCGACATAAAGTTTCATGTTGCACGCATATCAATTTGTTCGTTGTACCAGAGCACATTGGAGTCGGGTTTAGCAATCATGCAACGACGCCTCCGCCTTTTTAGGTGTCAGCTTCACGCTGGTTGTCGCAGCTGGTTGTCGCAGCTGGTTGTGACAAGAGATGATACGGTAAAAACCATCAACCAGTTTTGTTGCTGATAGTTTACTCCTGTTGGTGAATCGCAAGATTGCTGTGACTGTGCAATGG
>JBFJZC010000225.1:0-4998 GCA_041622295.1 Porticoccaceae bacterium | reverse complement strand
TCCGGGCCTTGTATTCGTCGGAGTCAAAAGCCTGAGGAATTGCCGTCTTCAGGTCCTCCACCAGGTGCTGCATATCCTGTCGCAGAATCACCCCTCGTCCCGGCGGCAATTCAACCCTGATGGGCTTGGAAGCATCCTTGAAATTATTGACATAACACCAGTCGGAAGGCACCGGGCCACGCTTGGCGAGGCCCTGCAGGTAGTGATTGATAGCTGTAAATTTACCGACACCCGGCGGACCGAGCACATAGAGGTTATAACCCTCATTCTGCATGCCCAGGCCAAACCGGATAGCCTCGAGGGCGCGATCCTGACCAATGATTTCACTCAGGGTTTCCAGGTCATCAGTCGTTTCAAAGCCAAACTGCTCAGCATCGCAGCAGCTGGGCAAATCTTGTATGGTCAGCGCAGCAACCGGGGTATTGTCCTCACTCATAGCTGTGTCCTTGTTCCTTGTTTGCTGTACTCGGCCTATTGCCATCTGACGAAACGACAAACGAAACCGTCGCCGCCAGAGCTACCGATACAGTATATTGTCGGGATATTGCTGGGAGCACCGACACTAGGCTAACGGATTTCACCAGCGGTATCTACGCCACGGCTAACGACACGCAACCGCGATCCACATAATCATAATCTTTCTTCCCCGCAATAAGCTCGCGAACAATGTTGCCGCAACCAGAGAGACTAGAATATGAGCCGCATCAACCAACTACGATCAAGGCTTTTTTCACATTGACCGTACTGGGCCGCATAAGTTTTCGCGCGCCTGTCCACCTGCCCAGCGACATTGATTAACCAGGTCTTGTTTTTGTAGGTGCCCCGCGCATAGCCACCGTGACCTTCGTGGTAGTTCAGATACTGGTTGCGCGCATCCCACATCGACACACCGTTAACCCGCCTGGATTTGTCCATGTACCAGAAGATGAAGTCGATTGCGTCGGAAAAGTCATCCCGATCACTGAGGAAAGAACCGGCTTCTCGCCGGTAATCGGCCCAGGTATCACGTTTTGCCTGGGAGTACCCGTAGGCGGAGCTGGCGCGACCCATTGGGATGAAACCCAACAACCAGCGAAATGGGGGCTTTGCATCGTCCCGAAAAGCGGATTCCTGATACATAATCGCCATGGGCACATGAACAGGGCCGCCCCAACGTTCGGCGGAGGTTCTGGTTGCTTCGTACCAATGGCGTTTTTCAGTAAAAATATCGCAGATATTGTCGGGATTCGCAGGCACCGTAGCACAAGCGGTTATCAGCAAAACGCAGGCAAGCGTTACCAGCAGGGCGCTCGAATGGCGCATCAGCCACCTTGTTTTGCGTTAAATTTCGCCAGTTGCTCTGGCGTTGCTGCGGGCTGATAAAGGTCTTTCCATTCACTGTAAGGCATGCCGTATACCAGTTCCCGGGCGGCCTCGTAAGCGATCTCCTCGCCGCGCTCTTCGGCGGCGGCGACATACCACTTCGACAGGCAATTACGGCAAAAATCAGCCAGGTTCATCAGATCGATATTCTGAACGTCCTTGTGCTCATCGAGATGCTTTAATAAGCGGCGAAATACCGCCGCTTCAATTTCAGTTTGGGTGCTCATCAGATTATCTCCTCGCCATGTGCCTGCTTATCGGCGTGATAGGACGAACGGACCAGCGGCCCGGACGCAACGTGCTTGAAGCCTATGGAGTAAGCGTATTGTTGATACTCGGCAAACTCATCGGGATGGACGTAACGGTCTACAGGAAGGTGATTTCTGGAGGGCTGCAGGTATTGGCCAACGGTGAGCATTTCGACATCGTGAGCGCGCAGATCATCGAGCGCAGAGAGCAACTCATCTTTGCTTTCACCGAGACCGACCATCAACCCTGATTTACTCGGCACTGCCAGGTTGCGACCTTTGTATTCCTGCAATAACTTCAACGACCACCGATAGTTAGCGCCGGGACGGACCTGGCGATACAGCCGCGGTACGGTTTCGAGATTGTGGTTGAACACGTCTGGCGGCGTGGCGGTGAGGATATCGAGCGCTGGCTCCATGCGGCCGCGGAAATCCGGCACCAGAATTTCAATTTGCAGCTGTGGGCAATGCGCTCTGCTTTCGCGAATACAATCAGCAAAATGTTGCGCACCGCCGTCCCGCAGATCATCACGATCCACCGAGGTGATGACCACATATCTGAGCGCCATTTCAGCAATAGCACTGGCCAGATGGGCGGGCTCCTGCGCATCCAGCTGATTGGGTTTGCCATGGCCGACATCGCAAAAAGGACAACGCCGGGTACAAATATCCCCCATGATCATAAAGGTGGCGGTACCACCGCCGAAACATTCATTGAGATTGGGACAGGACGCCTCTTCACACACAGTCGCCAGCTTGTGTTTACGCAGGATCTGTTTTATGTGTGTCACTTCCGGCGCGTTATTGAGGCGGATTTTCAACCACGGCGGTTTGCGCAGATAGGTTTCAGCAGGAATCACCTTAACCGGTATGCGCTCTACCTTGTCAGCACTGCGCAGCTTCTCGCCCTGGCGCAGCCGCGTGGTACGTTTGACGGGAAGGTGATCGAGATCTTTCATAGAGAGTCAGTCACGTCTGATAAACATTGCGGTTTCTGCGAAGAGGAAGCCACGGCTACGGTACAGCGCCCCCAGCACTGAATGTTACTCCCCCCATGGCTGATAGTGCCAGCCCGCATAACCCAGGTTAGCCGTCAGCCTGGTAATGAGCTGTACTTCCAGCACGTCAATTGCCGGCATTTCATCGACCGGTAGCAGGTCCTTTATTCGAGTCATAGCCAGGCCCTGATAACCACAGGGATTGATACGCTGAAAGGGCTCCAGATCAAGATCGGCATTTAGCGCCAGGCCGTGGTAACTGTTGCCTTTGCGAATGCGCAGTCCTAGCGAAGCTATCTTGGCCGCACCCACGTACACACCGGGTGCGCTATCGCGAGCCACACCTTCGATGCCGTAATCGGCAAGCACCTCCTTGATGCCCGACTCAATGGCGCACACTAGCTGACGCACGTTTAGCGATAGTCTTTTCAGGTTAACCAACAAATAGACGACGATCTGTCCCGGTCCGTGATAGGTAATCTGCCCGCCCCGATCCACCTGGATAACCGGGATGTTTCCTGGGGTCAACAAATGCTCAGGCTTGCCTGCCTGGCCCTGGGTGAATACCGGTTCGTGTTGCACCAGCCACAACTGATCCGGGGTATCGCTGTCCCGCGTTTCAGTATAGTTTTTCATGGCCTGGAACACCGGCGCGTAGGGCCGCACACCAAGCTGACACACCGCAAGGGACGCCATCCCATCGGCCTCACAACACCATGCGCACCAGCGAGCTGGTTTTGAGGTCAACAAATATAGCCTTAAGCTGCTGTTCACCGGTGGCGGTAATCGTCACGGTCAGCGACTGATAACGACCTTTGGCACTGTCGCGGATAACGACAGCTTGCTGATCAATACCGGGCGCGTGTCGCTCCATCACCGTCATCACGTGATCGCGAAATGCCGCCGAAGTATCCCCCATCACCTTGATGGGATACGCGCAGGGAAATGTAATTTTGGGCGCATCGACGTCAGTCACCGACCGAATATACCTCTCAAAAACAGCGCTATATGATCCCACAGTCGCGCAAAAAATCCCGCTTTGTCAATCGGATGGTCGACCCGCAACGGCACATTCAGCAACTCCGCGCCCTCATAAGCAATGACCAGTTTACCCACCTCATCCGTAACCGCCAGCGGTGCTTTTATCACCCCGTCAATCTGCACTGTTGCGTCCAGCTCGCCTTTACCGCCCCGAGGGTAAGTGAGGAAGATGTCGTGATCGACCACCAGATCGACCACGTTTTCCTTACCAAACCAGACCCGGTTGCCAGCCTTAAGAACGTCACCGGCCTGGTAAAGCTTCGCTGTTTCAAAATAACGAAACCCATAGGCGAGCAGCTTTTGCGATTCCTGGGCGCGAGCCTCCTCGCTGCTGGTACCCATGACCGCAGCTATAAGCCGCATACCATCACGCTGGGCCGAGGCGACCAGACAATAACCGGCGTCCTCCGTGTGTCCGGTCTTGATGCCATCAACCGAGCTGTCGCGCCACAGCAGCCGATTACGGTTAGGCTGTTTGATACCGTTGTATTCAAAATACTTTTCGGCATATATCGCGTAGTGTTCGGGGTAATCGGCAATCAGTGCGCGAGCCAGCAGCGCGAGATCATGAGCGGTGGTTAAATGTCCCTCAGCGGGCCAACCGGTCGCGTTCACGAAATGGCTATTGGTCATGCCCAGTAACTTGGCCTGCTGGTTCATCACGTCCGCGAACGCTGACTCACTACCGGCCAGGTGTTCAGCCAGCGCGATGGTGGCATCGTTGCCGGACTGAATGATGACACCCCGCAACAGATCTTCCACCGGAACTTCGGTGCCCTCTCGAACAAACATTTTCGAACCACCGGTTTGCCAGGCATTGACACTAATAAGCACCTTATCAGTGGCGGCAACCTTACCCCGCTGCATTTCTCCAGCAATCACGTAGCTGGTCATCATTTTGGTGAGACTGGCTGGTGGTAACTGCTGATCAGCATTCTCCGCAACGAGAACCTTACCGGTATTGGCGTCGATCAAAACCCATGATTTCGCGCCAATCTGTGGTGGCGCCGGAATCAGCACCTCGGCCTGCGCATGGCCCGCAGGAATAAGCGTCATCAGGGCGGTGGCAAAAATAACTTGCGCTACCAGCAACGCCATAGCCGGGAATTTGTGCATATACGTCAGGCCTTTCATAATTTTAGACAGTGTTGCTTGAGGCGAACTATTTTACCACGCCTGATCACCATAAGAATCGGCAGCGTCAAGCATCGGCAGAGGCAACGTCATAGATAGACTACGAAGGGATCAACGCTCCCCTGCTGCTGGAGTTGTTCGCGCGCCTGCTCCAGTTGCCGGTGATCGCTAATAGGGCCAACCAGCACCCTGAACACAGACCGCCGTTCTTTGTG
>JBFJZC010000224.1:0-5019 GCA_041622295.1 Porticoccaceae bacterium | reverse complement strand
GAATCGTTCAGGAAGTTAATTCCGCCGAAGACTTCAGTTCTGTGCTGGGCATCATCGTCACCCGTGTTAAGTCAGTGATGAACACCGGCATGTGCTCGGTGTATCTCTACGATACAGACAGCGACACCTATGTCCTCGCCGCAACGGATGGCCTCAAGCCGGACTCCGTGGGCAAGGTCAGAATGGGCATCGATCAGGGCCTGGTAGGTCTGGTTGCCCGCAAAGCCGAGCCGCTTAACCTGCAGGATGCAGAAGGGCATCCCAGCTTTGCCTATTTCCCGGAAACCGGGGAAGAAAAATTCCGCTCCTTCCTGGGTACGCCCATTATCCACCATCGCGACGTCCTCGGTGTACTGGTAGTACAGCAACAGCAGAAGCGAAAGTTTGACGAAAGCGAAGAAGCTTTTCTCGTCACCATTTCGGCTCAGCTTGCTGGCGTTATTGCTCATGCAGAAGCCACCGGCGAACTGGCCCGCACAACGTCTCGCATCGAAAAAGCTGTGAGCGACGAAAAGCACTATTACGGGCTGGCGAGCGCACCCGGCATCGGTATAGGTACGGCAGTAGTGGTGTCGTCGCCCGCCGACCTGTATGCAGTGCCGCGCCGCATGACCGATAACATCCCCGGGGAGCTCGAACAGTTCCACAATGCACTCGATAGCACTAAAGGGGATTTGCGTAATGTCCGCGCAGATCTAAGTGGCAAGTTAAATACCGAGGAACTGGCCCTTTTCGACGTCTACATCAGCATGCTTGAGGACACCTCTCTCGGTGGCGAGGTTATAACGCTGATTAACGATGGTCTGTCCGCGCAAAGCGCCTGGAGTCAGGTGATCATTGCCCATCTGCGCACATTCAGCCAAATGGACAACCCCTATTTGAGTGAACGTGCCGCTGACGTCCGTGACCTGGGCAGACGCGTGCTCGGCTACCTGCAACAACTCCAGCATGCTGACCCGGTCTACCCCGAGAACACGATACTGATTGGCGAGGAACTGGCCGCACCACACCTCGCCGATGTCCCGTTTGAGAACATCAAGGCCATGGTCTCGGTACGAGGCTCGCTCAATTCCCATGTCGCCATCCTCGGCCGAGCAATGGGCATTCCGATCATTATGGGCGCCGTGGATCTGGCCTGGACCGATCTGGAAGGCGCGCACCTGATTGTCGACGGCTATCAGGGACAAATCATCAGCTCGCCGACACCACAGTTGCTGGCGTTCTACGAAGGTATCAGCGAAGAAGAGCAATCGCTGGCGAAGGATCTGGAAACGCTCCGGGACGAACCCAGTGAAACTGCCGACGGGCATAGAGTGACACTCTGGGTAAACACCGGTTTGCGTCTCGACACGATGTTATCGCTGGATCGCGGTGCCGAGGGCGTTGGTCTGTATCGCACAGAAATCCCGTTTTTCCTCCGCGATCGCTTTCCCTCTGAAGAAGAGCAACGAAAAATGTACCGGGAGCAACTGGAAATGTTCGCCCCGTTGCCGGTCACCATGCGCACCCTGGATATTGGCGGGGACAAGGCTCTGCCCTATTTCCCCATCAAGGAAGAAAATCCTTTCCTTGGCTGGCGTGGCATCCGTATCACCCTTGACCACCCAGAGATATTCATTGTCCAGCTGCGCGCCATGATGAGGGCCAGTATCGGTCTGGATAATTTAAGCATTCTGCTACCCATGATTTCGAATACCGAGGAGCTGGACAGCGCCCTTGTTCTGATCCGGCGCGTCTATAACGAACTGACTCTGGAAGAGGGCTACCGCTTTAAGCTGCCGTCTATCGGCGCCATGATTGAGGTGCCAGCAGCCATTTTCCAGATCAGGGAGTTTGCCCAGCGGGTAGATTTTTTGTCAGTGGGCACGAATGACCTGACACAATACTTGCTGGCGGTAGATCGCAACAACCCTCAGGTCGCCGAGCTCTATCACCCCTTCCATCCCAGCCTGTTGCGGGCGCTGCGAATTATTGTTGATAGCGCGAAGGCTGAAGGCTGCCCGGTCAGTGTATGTGGCGAGATGGCCGGCGACCCCCTGGGTGCCATACTACTGGTCGGTATGGGCTACGACGTGCTGTCCATGAGCTCCGGCAACCTGCTCAAGGTTAAGGCAGTACTGCGCCAACTTACCCTCGCGGAATTGATGGATATGGCTGATTCGGCCTGCGCCCTCGGCGATACCTTTGCCGTCCGCGACTATCTGGAGCGGACCCTCGAACGCCCCCAATTGCACCGTCTGTTGCATCCCGTTGGCTCAAAAACCAGCCTTTAACGTGGTGCCTCAATGCTAAAGCGATACTGTCGAATATCCCCGACGGCTTTGCCACGCAAAAAAGTTTGTTCGGCAAATTCCACATCGCCATCGTTATCAATCAGCAGCACCGTGGTACACCGGGTGCCATAGCTATGGGAAACAATAAAGGGCGGCGATAACGTTCGCTCCATTTCAAGCCCGACGCCAGTATCGGGCAAATGGCGATCGGGGAAACACTGCCGTGAAGCCAGCACCGCCAGCAGATCCTCACTGCGCAGCCTGTCGGCTTTAACCGCCTGTTGTAGTTTTTCGCGTGCCAGTTCCGCTTTCGGCCAGGGGGTATCCAGTAGATCGTTGCTCAAGGTGTAAACGCCAGAACCCAGCTTAGTGATTGTTCGGGTGAGGTTATTGCAATAGGCCAGCTCGTTAACTGATCCAGCTAATAAGCTAAAACCGCTGTAACGATCTGCATCGGCCATCACGCCCCGAAAGTATTGATCAACCGTAGGCCAATGGCGACGCAGATAGTTGGTTGGCAGCTCTCCCCGTGACCGATCACCGGCAAGACCGCCGCCACGGAAATTAGTGACAGTGGCCCAATGCCCCCCACGATTTATACCAAACCAGGTGCCACCAGCTTCCAGATCACGACCGGCAAGGAGCTGGGGGTAATCAGACCAGAAATCTGCAGCCGCGCTCGGACGGTCATAGGATTCATCGCGATTGGCGACCACCACCAGCGGGTAGTTGGGGTGACATTGAAAGGCAAGGGTTACGAGACACATGAGGCGTCGCGCCGAGGGTCAGATTCCGCACGAAAAACGGCGCGGTGACTTCCGGTCGCCCCCCGGACGCGCAGCTTGCCCGGATGGCGATAAGGGTTCAGATATATATCGCTGATAAAATTTCTCCACCCGACACGGGCGATCTACTCCTCATCATCGATAGAATTCAAGTACTCATCAGCGCTGAGCAGCTGATCAAGCTCCGAGCGATCTGACATCTTCATCTTGTAAAACCAGCCGTCGCCATAGGGAAATTCATTGATGATTTCCGGCGTCTCCTCAAGCTGCTCATTGATGGCGATCACCTCACCTGATACCGGCGCATAAATATCGGATGCCGCCTTGACGGATTCGACCGCGCCAGCCTCATCGGCAGCGGCCAACTGGTCGCCCACCTCTGGCAGCTCAACATAAACTACGTCACCCAGGCTATCCTGCGCGTAATCAGAAATGCCAATAGTAACAATGCCACCACCTTCATCCCGAACCCATTCGTGAGTTGCCGCATATCTAAGCTCTTCAGGCGTTTCCACCATCATTTATCTCCACGTTAGTTTTATCAATCAGCTTCTTTACGTCGTTTTGACAACTTTATACTGGTTTGACTACGTATCCAGACCACGGATCCTGACAACGTATTGTTCATTCATGCTCCCACCATGTACCGCCGTTGTTCAGTTTTAATTTCCGTTGTTATAGCTTAGGTTATAGCTTAGCTATGAACTGATTGCCGTCACAGGGCCGTACCTCTCTGTTGAATCAAGTTACTGCCTTATAACCTGAGCAATTTGATCATACAGAAGACTCGTCAAATGTCGGCACCCCGTTCCGCACCAGCCCAGGCGCGAGCAACCTCACCGCCTTGCGTTGACCCCGTATCTCAACCTCCGCCACGGCACCCGCAGCCTTCGGCACGCGGGCAAGCCCGATAGCATAGCCCAGCGTTGGCGAAAAGCTACCGCTGGTAATTACGCCGGTCTGCCCGGTGTCTGCGAAGTAAACTTTTTGCTCAGCCCGTAATACGCCCCGCGCGGTCATAAGGACACTGACCAGCTTATTAGTCACGCCCTGTTCCCGCTGCGCAGTGATCGCATCGCGACCAACAAAGTTTCTGGTTTCAGGACGCCAGGCAATCGTCCATCCCAAATTCGCCGCCAGGGGCGACGTTTGCTCATCCATTTCGTGACCATAAAGATCAAGACCGGCTTCGAGACGCAGGGTATCGCGAGCACCGAGTCCAGCGGGTACAACACCCGCCTCATGTAACCGCCACCACAATGTGACAGCATCCTGCGCTGGCAACATCACTTCCACACCATCCTCTCCGGTATAACCAGTGCGAGCATAATGATGAGCACCGAGCATAATGGCGCTGAAACGGGGTAAGTCGGCAATTGCGCGAACCGCCTCGGTAGCGACTGCGGTCTGAACGCTGGCAACCGCCTCAGGACCCTGAACGGCAATCATCGCCAGATCCGCCCGTTCGTTTAGCACCACGTCAAACCCTGTAGCCCGAGCTCTCATCCAGGCCAGATCCTTTACACGCGTGGCGCAATTGACGACCACCCGGAAACCCTTATCAATGACATACACCATTAAATCATCGATGACACCGCCGTCGTGGTTAAGCATTACGCTGTACAGTGCCTGCCGCTTTACCGTCAACTTGCCGACATCATTCGCCAGTAGATAGCCCAGGTACGGCTTCGCCTGCTCACCCAACACATCAACGATGGTCATGTGGCTGACGTCGAACATGGCGCAATGACGGCGCACGCTGTGATGCTCAGCAATTTGCGACCCGTAGTGGAGGGGCATTTCCCAGCCACCAAAGTCGACCATCCTGGCAGCCATTTTGAGATGCGCCGCATACAGAGGGGTGTGTAACAACATAACAACACCGAACACTAAAGCGGCGCATTCTAAACTGACGACCACACACCGTCGAGCCCGTGGCCGCTAGCTTTCCGATATATAGT
>JBFJZC010000223.1:0-5024 GCA_041622295.1 Porticoccaceae bacterium | reverse complement strand
GCGAGTGCTGCATCCGGTTTCATTTCAAGCACCGTATTGAACAATTTTGTCGCCGCGCTCGCGTTACCCAATTCCTTATAGACGACAGCCAGGTGGTAGAGAATCACAGGGTCATCCGGGGCCAGGTCACGAGCCTTCTCCAGTTCACCTCTGGCGCGCTGCGGCTGGTTGTTGAGGTGATATATCCACCCCAGCGTGTCGAGAAACTGCGCGCCCTCAGGCGAGCCCCTGGGCGACAGTTCCACCGCCTTGTAGGACAGCTCGATTGCCTTTTCAAACTCACCCGACCCAGTCGCCAGCAACCAGGCAAGATTGTTGTAAGCCAGAGGCTTAGTAATGTTCAGCGCGATCGCCTTCGCATAATCGGCCCGCGCTGCCTTCTTCTTGCCGATAGAGTCCTGTATCAAAGCCCTTCTTAAATAAGCCTCCGCCAGGCCGGAGTTTTGCTTTAACAAAGCGTCCAGCTCACCCAGCGCCTGGTCAGGCTTACCATCGGCCATATAAACTTCAGCCAAAGTGTAATAGGGCGGCGCGTAGCTCGCGTCTCGCTCCTTGGCCTGGGCAAAGTAATCCAGAGCGGCATCGGCCTGACCTTCAGCCAGCGCCAGCTCAGCGAGGGCTTGCAGGGATAGCGGGTTTACCTGGTCAAGTTCAGAGGCTTTGGCGAAAGCGGCCCACGCACCTGCGGCATCGCCCGTCTGGCGCAGTGACATGCCAAGGCCGTACTGTGCACCGGCGTGTTTTGGATCAATCGTCGTGGCGCGCTGATAGTGGGTGAGGGCTTTTTGTGGCTGTTTGACAACCACCGAATATAAATCGGCCAGATCGATATGGGCGCGGAACATATCGGGAGCGATTTCGATGGCCTTTAACAAAGCGGTTTCGCTGTCCCCAGGCTTGCCCTGGGTGAGCCGCAGACGCGCCAGACTGATAAGTACATCCGGGTTACCGGGGGCAACGGAGAAGGCCGTCTCAATGTGTTTACCCGCCGCCTCAACATCATCAAGCTGGAACAGCATCTCGGCAAGTCCCAGCAGGGCGTCAACATGGTGGGGCTGAAAAGACAGACTTTTTTCGAAGGCCAGCCTGGCGTCCGCCGTTTTGCCCTGCCTTACGAGGGCGATGCCCCGTGCGTAATTGAAACGGGCTTCCTCATCAGCCGTGTGGCCGCCCTCGCTTTGCTGCGGCTCGGCAGGCGGGGCATCAATGACCGCGGCAGCAGCTTGTTGTGCAAGCGCGCCCGTAATGATTACCGACAGGAACACCACAAGGAAATTCACAGCCCGCATAATTGATACCCCCGAAATGCAAGAACCCCGCACACCTTACGGCATGCGGGGTGCAAGAACTAGATGTTACGCGCTTACAGTATCTGTATGCAGATGCTTCTTACGACGCCGTGCGGCGACCACACCCAGCATACCAATGCCCAGCAACAGAGCCATACCTGGTTCCGGTACACCGACCACAGGTGTGCCACCAACGCCGGTAAAAGCGAAGATGAAAGTCTGCGGATTGCCGCCAGCTGAGGTTTGACCAAAAGAGAAGAGCTCTGCGCCGATATCACCCATAGCTGCGAGGGCCAATGTTTCCGTTGCCGTTGCGCCGTAAAAAATACTGAAGGTGATGGACTCGCCAGCCAGCAGATCACCGAAGCCAAAGTCAAACACCGCGCCATGGTCACTGGGACCGCAATCCGTTAAGTCTACGGTCGTACCAGCTCCACAGCCGCCATAGGCGAATCTTGCACCCAAGGGGTCGGGAACTTCAAAACCGTTGTCATCAGAATAGAGCAGGTTGGTCGTGGTAGCAGTACCCTTGATGGTGACATACTCGCTAAACTCGCTTGGCGGAATGTCCCAGTCCATCGCCCGGGTATAACGCACGTCTGTCAGGGTCGCGGCACCCGTGTTAGTCAGCGTCACCACCGCTTCAAACAGGCTGCCGTTGGCGGCTGAAGGCGCGTAAGCATGGGTGATGCTGAGCGCCGGCAGGCTGGTCAAATGGGTGACCGAGGTGGCCGTAGACGCTGTTGAACCAAAGCTATCAACGGTCAGATTAACAATGCCGCCGCTACTAATATTTGCATATCCACTCACACCACTGGCAGAAGCGCCCCAGCCCTCACACAAACAACCCGGCGCAGTGGCGTCGCGCCAGGACCCGTCGGGAAATTTGTAGGCCACACCTGTCGCACCCGCGTTGGCTGTGATGTTGCCAGCAGAGACATTTAAATGTCCCTCGTCGTTGACACCCAGCGCCACGGTCGCGGTCGCTTCTACACCCGTGTTGTAAATTATGGCGCTGGCCATGGTATTGGCTGAAATTGCCATCAACCCGGCCAGTCCCGCGCCCGCCAGTACCTTGTATTTCAGTATTTTTGCTAGTTTCATTGCATCGCTCCTGTTGCCCTTTAAAATTACGCTTATATTCTCTCATTCCATCGAACTGTTTATTTATCGAACTGCTTTATTTATTTATCGTCTTACCGTCTAGCACTCCATTAAGCGTCTTCCATCCGTAGATCTACGCTATGGCCACCATCGTTATGCAGGCTATACCGTCCTAAACCGTCCGCGTACAGCTTGTTATTACGTTGTGATGCCGAGTATCCGGCAATCCGCATGGACTACCCCACATGAAAAGCAAATAGCTTGCCAAAATAAATTAATCTATGTATTTCAAATAGATAGCTAATTCCAGGGGAGGCGAGCCAGGTACTCTGTTAAAATATGTAAAAATTATTGACAATGGCATGCCAGGCGGGAGTCGTTCCATTAACGTACAAAGTGTATTAAAAGGGTGAAGCTAACGCACTGCCCAGAGCCGCGGCTATTCCGGCCACCGCAATTTAGCAGTCATGAAGAAAGCCATACCCGCTAATAATAAGTAATAAGCACCAAAAAACATAAGCATCTCAACCGCCAGTGCCCCCAAACTCTATGGAAATGGCCGAAAACTCTACCAGAGGACAACAAATCCTGCCAAAGCGCCCATGACGAGATGACTACAACTGTAAATTGCTTTGATGGGGTGCTCAAGGCGGCGCTACCTGTACGCCGATCATTGATCGGCCATTGATCGCCCTTGAAAAGTGTAAAATAAACAGACAGTTGTACCTGACGCCAGCCTGCCGCGGGAAACATGGGGGAACAGGTACCGGTGCAACGCGCCGTTCATCATGGCCGGAAGCGGTATATGTACCGGCCGGGTGAAGACTGGATGCGGTAGATGCGAGCGAAGCTTTGACAATTATTGCCGGTTATTGCCGGTTTTCAATCACCCCAGCGGGGCACACCCAGGGCCAATAAGACCACCTGGTCGGATCGCGCCTCCAGGCTAACCAGCTGAGCTGGCAACCGGGAGGCGGTAGTAACAACTAGACGGGTCGAAAAAACGGCAGGGCGTTGCCCTCCCCGGTATCGACAAAGGCCACCTCGACGGCCTGGCCAATGGACAGCGCATCGAAATCGCAGTCAATGATATTGGTCATCATGGTCGGGCCTTCTTCAAGTGTCACGTAGGCGATGGCCCAGGGTTCACTGGTTCTGCGCGTGACACTGTAGGTGTAAATAACACCGCGTCCGGAGCACGTCAGAAACTCGGTGTCATCACTGAAGCAAAACGGGCAAAAAGGCCGCGGATAGAAATGATTTTCGCCACAGGCATTACATTTCTTGACGAGTAATTTGCCCTCGGCGGTTGCATCCCAAAACGGTTTTGATTCGTGGCTGACGCGCGGTGCGCGCACCTGCGGTTTGCTGTTGCTGGCCTGTTTGCTCATGCGTCACCCCCTCCCATAATCAATGTCGCGCTGCCCATACGCGAGCCAAGTAATCCGCCGGTACCATGCGCCAAAGCAACGTTGCAGTTGGGCACCTGTACTTTGGGATGGGCCTCACCACGCAGTTGACGCACGGCTTCTATCACTTTGGTAATACCGCCCCGATCGCTCGGGTGATTGTTACACAGGCCGCCGCCGTCGGTATTAAACGGCAGTTTACCGACACCTGAAATCAGGTTGCCATCGGCAACGAATTTCCCGCCCTCGCCTTTTTTGCAAAAACCCAGATCTTCCAGCGTCTCGATAACCGTGATAGTAAAGGAGTCGTATATTGACGCGTATTTAATATCGGCGGGCGTGACGCCAGCTTCTTCAAAGGCGGCCGGGCCAGACCAGCGCGCGCCGGAGTAGGTGAGATCCACTTTACCGCCGTTGAGATGCTTGACGGCTTCACCAGCGCCAAGAATTTTTACCTGGGGCCGTTTCAGCTGTTTAGCGATTTCCGGCGCGACGACAATGATGGCGCCACCACCATCACTGACAACACAACAATCGAGTCGGTGCAGTGGGTCGGCAATAAGCGGCGAATTGAGTACATCCTCCACGGTTACCACATCGCGGAGCATGGCGTGCTCGTTATATTGCGCGTGGTGGGACGCGGCCACTTTGACCCACGCCAGTTGCTCGCTGGTGGTGCCGTATTCGTACATGTGACGCATGGCAGCCATACCGTACATGTTGGTGACGGTGGGGCGAAACGGGCCTTCAAAACCATAATCTGCCGGTGCGCCGCCACCCGGGCGAGTGCGATAATTTTCCTTAGCGTCGGCACGCGGCCGTCCGGCCAGGGTAATCAGAGCGACTTTACAATGCCCCGCAGCAATTGCCTGGGCGGCGTGATTAACGTGCACAACATAAGACGATCCCCCAGTTTCGGTGCTATCAATCTGACGCAAATTCAGACCCATGTATTCAGCCTGATTGATCCCGCCCATGCCGGGCACGTCGCCAGCACAGTAATAAGCATCGATATCGTTTTTGGTCAGCCCGGCATCCTCAAGGGCGCCCTTAGCGACCTCTGCGTGGAGTTGCGGCACGGTGATGCCCGTGGCCTCCCGCGTTGGATGCTCATAAATTCCGGCGATATAAGCCTTGCCCCTGATACTCATGGAGTAATCCTTCTGTTTTATTTGAATGTGTTAAATCGGCGTGGCTTAAGTTAACCGCTGTCCGGGACAGG
>JBFJZC010000222.1:0-5037 GCA_041622295.1 Porticoccaceae bacterium | reverse complement strand
TGGTGCGGTCGAATGCCGTCAGGAAGTGCACGACAAATACATTAACGATGTCGACAAGATTCATGAAAACATGGTTTGGGCGCACCCCGGCGTGAGTAGCTACTATCGCAACAGCAAGGGCCGTGTCGTGGTCAACTCACCCTACCGCAACGTCGACTTCTTCAAACTCACCCGCCATGTAAAGCTGGAGGATTACGTCACCGAGCCGAGCGGCCGGACGGATGTCGCGTAACAGACAGTTACGAAGCAGAATACGCTAACGACCTCGGTTATTTAGCGCACTAAACCAGGGGGCTGGACTTGTTGATCCTTGCCGATCAGTGACCGACAAACCAGCCCCCTGTCTTACCGGTTTCCTGTTTAAATATCGAAAATAACAACTAGACTACGACCAGGTTACTGTTCAGCGGCATGAATAAGTTCAGCCGCATGAATAAGTTCAATCGGACGAACAAATAGTAGCTACCGTTCAGCTGCGGTTTAGCTACAATCAGACAACGACAACCAACAAATAGAGCCAGAAAAACAACTGCCAGTGCCACCGGGGGGATGACTATGAGTAATGCAACAACAGCCACAGCCGAGATCCAGGGAACCTGCTCAGCAGAATTCGCCAGAGTAAAAGATGCCTTTGCCGCTAACTTTAAAGACGGCAAAGAAGTCGGCGCATCCTTCGCGCTGGCCGTCGCTGGCGAGTTAGTCGTCGACCTCTGGGGCGGTCATGCCGATGGCGCGCGCACCAAGGCCTGGCAAGCAGATACCTTGATCAACACCTACTCGACCACCAAAGGCATGGCCGCGACTGTTGTTGGTGTGCTGGCCGACGAGGGCTTGATCAACTACGACAGTAAAGTTGCCGAATACTGGCCCGAGTTTGCCGCAGCGGGCAAGCAAAACGTCACAGTTGCCCAGTTACTCTCCCACCAGGCCGGTATCTGTGGGCCACGGGAGCGGGTAGAAATGGACGAAATATATAATTGGGACGCCCTCTGCGCCACCCTCGCTGCACAATGGCCTTTCTTCGAACCGGGGACTGCTAACGGCTACCACGCCGTTGTCTTCGGGCATATTGCCGGTGAAGTCGCCCGCCGCGCCTATAAAAAATCGACTGGCCTTACCAGAAGTCTGGGCGAACTTTATACCGAGAAAGTCTCGGACCCAGTCGGTGCGGGCAAAGACTATTACATCGGTCTGCCGGAAGCGGAAGACCACCGTGTCGCCGAGATGCTGCCTGTCGTCGGTTCCGAACAATTGGGTACGGGCCTGGGCGGCAGCAAAAAGCGCATGATCGATGCCCTCTACTGCGCGATGGCTCACCCACCTTTAACTGCGCACATCGCCAACGATCGCGCCTGGCGTGCCGCCGAAGTGCCTGGTGCCAACGGTCAGGGTAATGGCCGCGGTATCGCCAGGGTTTATGGCGCACTGGCCAATGACGGCGAGTTCAACGGCAATCGCATCATCAGCTCCGCCGGGGTCGTCGAGATGACAAAAGAGGAATGTTTCCGAAAGGATCTGGTGATCGGCGTCCGCATGCGCTGGAGTCGCGGCTTTATTCTCAACAAAGCCGAACTCTACGGCCCCAATCCGGACGCATTTGGTCACAGCGGCTGGGGTGGCTCCTTCGGCTTTGCTGACACGAAAGCAAAACTGGGTATGGGGTATGCCATGAATCAGATGGACACCAATATATTTGGTGACCCCCGCGGCGTGAGATTAATAGAGGCCGCATACGCCTGCCTTTAATGGCGGCGTGTAGGCTGCTGGTAAACCGCTGTTCAGGACGCGTGTTATCGCTGGTGTCATGCGCCGTCGCAATGCACGTCCTTACCTTTCCTGTCACGTTTTTTGAAAAACGCTAACGCTGTTTTCCCGAACAATCGTGTTTTCGCGAACAGTCGCCATCTAAAAACACTGACCCCTCGGAAATCCCGCCGCGCTGTCGCCAGCAGTTTGCAACATGACAAACATTTTACGAACCGGGTAATATCAGCTTGTGCATCGGGTCGTTTGCACTAGACCATAACCATAACCATAACCATAACCATAACCATAACCATAACCATAATTAGAAACGGGCCTTATCATGGAACCACTGCAGGGTATTCGCGTTGTCGAGCTAACCACCAATGTCGCCGCACCCATGGCAACCCTGATGCTGGCGGATCAGGGGGCCGACGTCATACGTGTCGAGTCTGTCGGTACAGGCGACCCGGCCCGCGCAGTGGGCGCAGTACGCAACGGTGTCACCAGCTACTACCTGAGCCTTAATCGTAACAAACGGGCGATATCCATAGATTTAAAGAACCCCCGCAGTCGACCGCTAATGGAAGACCTGTTGCGCAGTGCCGATGTCTTTGTGCACAACACCCGCCCGGGCGTGGTGGAACGTCTTAAATACGATTACGACACGGTTCACCAATTGAATCCGGATTTAGTTTACGTATCTCTGTCCGGTTTTGGTCCCGATGGGCCGGGTGCAGAGCGGCGGGTATACGATCTGGTGATTCAGGCCGTGTCCGGCATGGTGAGGGTACAGACCGGCAAGCATGGCCCCGAGTTTGTCAAAAACATTGTTTGCGACAAAGTCGCCGCCCTGACCACCGCACAGGCCATTTCCTCAGCGCTGTTCGCCCGCGAGCGGGGTTTGGTGGGAGGCCACCTGGTTGAACTGACAATGCTAGAAGCTAACCTGGGATTCCTCTGGCACGACGGCTTCTGGAATCACAGTTTCGTTGGCGAGTTTGAGAAAAAACCGCTGATCTCCGAGTTTATTAGCACCGTACCCACCGCCGATGGTCACGCCGCTATGTTTACAGTGGGAGATAACGAATTTGAAGGCGCCTGCGGTGTACTCAATTACCGCGAAGCCTTGCAGGATCCACGCTTTAAAACAGTCACCGATCGCTTTGCCAATGCCCACGAGATGATGGCGGAGTTCAAAAAACGCACCGTCAACTTCACCACCGATGATCTCGTCGCACAAATGGAGGAAGCCCAGGTACCCTGCGCGAAAGTTAACGATTTTGAAGACGTAATCCATGACCCGCGCGTGACACACAGGGGATCAATTATCGAATACGACCACCCCTTAGGCGGCCGCGTGCGGCAACCGCGACCAGCCGCCATCTTTGATGGCGAGCCTTCAGGCGTTCGCTTACCCGCACCGGGCCTGGGCGAACATACCGACGAAGTGTTTGCCGACCTTGGCCGCAGTGCCGACGAACTGGCCGAACTGCACAGCCTGGGCATATTGGGCTAGCGCGACCAGGGGTAACCGAAGCGGCCACGGCGCTGACGCACGGCGTTGAAGTGACACCCTGAACTTGAACCACCAACCAGCGCCGCTCTGCGCGACCGATTTGTTAAGCAATTTAATTAGTACCCCCGTTATTTTGCGGTAAAATCGCCCGAACATAACCGAGCCTTCAAATGAGTGCGATTGACCCAATTATTTTGTTTTTCCTGCTCGGTCTGTTTGCTGGCCTGATGCGTTCGGCCCTGCGGCTACCGGCAGCGGTTTACGAGTTTGTCAGCATGCTGTTGTTGCTCGCCATCGGGCTTAAGGGTGGCATTGAGCTCGCCAAACAACCTTTCGCGATGTTGTTGCCACAAATGCTGGCGGTGGTAGCGATGGGTTTTACACTGCCCCTGCTGGCCTTCCCTGTTTTACGCTACGTCGGTCGTTTCACCCGAGCAGACGCCGCCTCGATTGCCGCCCATTACGGATCGGTGAGTGTAGGCACCTACGCCGTGGCGACAGCGTATTTTGCTACTCGCGAGATCACCTTTGAAGAACATATGCCGCTGTTGCTGGTGCTACTGGAAATCCCGGCCATTCTCGTTGGCATAGTGCTCGCCCGTGGCCTGACACGAGAAACCCACTGGGCATCCATCGCCCATGAAGTCTTTCTCGGTAAAGGTATTGTGTTGCTGCTCGGCGGACTGCTCATTGGTTGGGTGGCGGGGCCGAATGGCGTGTCATCCATTACGCCGCTGTTCTTCGATTTATTCAAGGGCGTGCTGGCGATATTTCTTCTCGAAATGGGTCTGATCGCCGCCGCACAGGTAAGCGCGCTGCGTCGGTATGGCCTATTTTTACTGGCCTTTGGCATTGTCATGCCCTTGTGCTCTGCGGTGATCGGCATCGGGCTCGGCTGGGCGCTGGGTCTGTCCGTTGGCGGTGCCGCCATGTTGGCCACACTGGCGGGGAGTGCTTCATATATTGCCGTACCAGCGGCGATGCGTATTTCCGTTCCCGAAGCCAACCCAACCCTGTCATTGACCGCGTCGCTGGGCGTGACGTTTCCGTTCAATGTGCTGGTGGGTATTCCTATTTACTACGTGCTCGCCGAAAAGGCGTATGTGTTACTGGGAGGATGATAGAAAATGACCGAGACCAATAATCACCTACGTAAACTCCTAACCATCATCACCGAGGCCGCTATTGAATCAGTCCTCGTTCGGGATATCGAACAACTCGGGGCTCACGGCTACACCGTTACCGACGCTCGCGGCAAGGGTAGTCGTGGCGTACGCAATGCGGGTTGGGAAACCAGCGGCAATATCCATATTGAAGTTGTATGCGACAAGGGCACCGCCGAAGCCATTACCAAACATCTCCAGGCGCGCTATTACGCAAACTACGCGATGATCATGTTTATGACGGACGTTGAAGTACTACGGCCCGAAAAGTTTTGAAACGGCCAGCGTCAAACTCACCCTGAATTTGAATTCCCGAGTAATTAGACACAGCAATTATCTTGCAAGTGCCGTTGTTTACGGCGGTCGATACCGAAAACTTTGTGGTAGATAGACCCCACGTTTGAGCATCGCAGGCACAGACTCCAGGAAGAGTAATGCTTAATATATGTGCTTTGTGATACACATAGCTGGTAGTGTAATCCCCCCATTTTTAACCGCCTGTATGAGTAGAGGGTTAGCCCGCCTGTAGCAGTTGGGCTGGGGGTACTCCGCCGATGGCCGAGTTCGGCCGTTCGTTATTGTATTGCCACAGCCACTGGGTAGCTAATAGTT
>JBFJZC010000221.1:0-5074 GCA_041622295.1 Porticoccaceae bacterium | reverse complement strand
GATGGCCCCAGTGAAGTGCATCGTTGGGTGTTGGCGCGGAGTTGAATGGGTGGGTTGATGTTATTAATCCATTTTCCTGGAATTCTTTCCAAATCAAGTTGGCTGACCCCATGATCTTTCGGAACGGGTCGGAACGATCTCGCCGCCACTGCCGCTGTAGGTTTGAACATTGACTTCGTGGCAGTGGAAGTAGGCATCGAGCAGGGAAATGTCGAGATACTGCCCACCATAACCCCGGCCACGATGGAACAGAGCGCCGTTGATAGCCGCCAGTGCATGGACTCCGGTGTTGACATCGCCCAGTCCCAGCATGGGCAGGTAGGCCGGCCCGTCCTTTTCGCCAATCATACTGGTGACACCGGCATAAGCCTGGGCGATGTAATCGAAACCCGACAGTGAGGACAGTGGACCGGTCTGTCCAAAGGCCGACAGCGAACACATGATGCACTCGGGGTTCAGCTTATGTACGGTATCCCAGTCGAGACCCAGTTTGGCGATGACGCCGGGGGAGTAGTTCTCCATCAGGATATCGACCTTGGGCACCAGGTCTTTGAGTATTTCCATGGATTTGGGCAGGCTGAAGTCAAGGCACAGGCTTCGCTTGCCGCGATTTTGCTGAATGTAATAGGCGCTGCGCCGGTTTTTGATGTAGCCGATACCGCGCACAGGATCACCGTAGGGCGCGCGCTCCACTTTGATAATATCCGCGCCCATTTCCGCCATCAGCCGAGTGGTCGAGGGCCCGGCCAGATACTGGGTAAAATCGAGTACTTTTATACCATCCAGAATATGTTTTACAGCCATGTCAAACGTGACCTCCCGGATCAGGCGTCATGCGCTAGCTCCTGTAATTTTAATTGTTAAAGGATCGGCTCGCGAAAGTTGGTCGCCGCCAGTCTCTCTCAATACTACCCAGCCGTTGGCCTGGCGGCAACGTCAACAGTGATAAGCACTGGCGGTGACAAAGCGCGGTTGAGCGATGGACGCTCTGCGGGGAACAACCCTTGTGTTTCCTGCTGGCGGTGAACGGGGTTTTGTTTGCCAGGATGAGAGGATTGTTATTGGTAGCGATTAGCGCTCTTTTTTAAGTGCATGATTGGCAGGCGGCGAGGGGTATCACCCGAGCCAAGGTTTTCTCATGCTCATCACGACCTTGCCGGTATTAGAAATCTTTCGACTTAAATTTTCCTGCCACCATGGTCATCATCATCGCACCGATGCCGCCCCACGAGGGTTTAGTGTAATAACGCGCCGACTGCTCGCTCAATTTGTAGAACACCTCTTTGTTGGTCAACAGCAAATGAGCGGGCGACAGAAACCCCGTTTCGATAATGGATTTTTCAATGTTTTCAAAGCTGAGCAGGTTGCCGAAGTTGCCATGGCCTGATACCACTTGCTTGCTGTCTTCGTTGCCGCCCCAGGTCAGGAAGGGGTTTAGCCAGGCATAGGGCGCCATGGTGTTAATGGCGACCGCGCCATATTTAAGATCGGTGACGGCCTGATCAACGACTTTGCGGTGAGTTTTTTTGCTGTCTTCGTCGATCAGGATGGAAGCTCCGAGGGTGCCATGGAGTTTAGTGTTGGCAAATTCCACGGCGGTGGGCAGAAAGGCCTCGGCATTGGGTGCGGTGTCGAGCACCACTTCATCGACCACCTGACAAAAGGCTTCCCGCTGGGTGGCGTAGCTATCCTGTTCCACATCTTCGATAAACAGTACGTCAGAGTGCGGCAGGGCACCGCGTTCGGGCTGGATTACCCTGGCTTCGGGGTAGTGCGCCCTGAACTCCGCCCACACTGTATCGCTGCCGGGGTAGTAGCTGGTGACGCCTGGCGTCTCGTCCCGTATCGCGGTTTGCACAGCGTCTAGGAACGCGCGCCGCTGTGGCCATTGCCGGCAGGTGATCAATGTCTGTACTCGGCCGCAAGCGGCGCCGCCATTGAGTTTGACAAAGGTGGCGATATGCAGAGCCTGGTGGTGTATTTCTTTTTCGGTCCAGGGCCGGTTGCCGGGAACGATCATACAGGGGTTGTTGCCGCCGCATTCGGATACCAGCTCGACCGGGGTTGAGTCTTTAATGGCATTGGCGGTGGACGAGCCGCCGGTGAAATAAATTTTTTTCAGGCGAGTGTCTGTTACTAGCGCCTGACCGGCATCGGGTTCGCAGTAGCTCAAGGCCTGGTGATCCACCAGGGGTTTCAGAATTTTTTCCCAGACCTTGTCACTGGCTGCATTCATCGGGTGAGGTTTGTGTACCACCACGCAGTTGTCGATAAACAGCGCGCGAATCAACTCAAAGGACGAGCTGTAGTTGCCCGCACCAAGCACTGCGATAATGCCGCTTTCCTTATGCAGGGGATTAATTTGTCGCGGTTCCCCTTTGATGCGGAGATAGCCTTTGCTGTCACCAGCCAGCAATTTGTCTTTGGTATTGAGCGCAGAGACCTGCACATCGTAAAGCCCGCCGCCGATTTGCCTGATGTTGGCCGGCTGAGGAAGTTGCCCCTTGATTAGCTGTTTGTAGATATCAATGCAGGTGGCGACGTTGCTGGCAATGGGCGAAACTGTGGCGGCTGTGCCTGCCATGTGGCGGGTGGCCGGGTCATCGGGAGAAACGCCGCGTACCTTGTTGTCGGCCGCAGACAACTCGGCCATATACAGGTCGATGTTATTTTGAATTTGTTTAAGTAAGTCCAGACGCACATCCGGAGGTGTGCTGTGCCATTTTTCCGGACTCAGACAATCGATAGCCTGCTTTGCATCCACGGTTATTCTCCTGATTACATTTGCTGGATTGTTATTATGGGAATATGAAAAGTGTAGTAGCCCTGCAGGCTTAATGCACGTTTGGTCGTTACGCGACGGCCTGTTAGCTGCCCTATCTCCTGCTCAAATCTGCCACTCGCCAACGCCATGTCCTGATATAAGGTTTTCCTTACCGTGCCAGATCATCCGGGCCCAGGTGATGCTTGAACAATTCTCGGGAGATATTTGGGGTCAGCTTGATTCCTCTTTCCCTGCTAACGGAGATAGCTCGCGGTTACTGTCGTTTGCGCGGCGGCCGGGTGACCATCGTGCAGGCTGCCGCCAGGCAGGCAAAGCCAATCAGGGCGATAAAAGCGATGTCGTAATTGCCGGTGATATCAGCCGAATAGCCTGTGCCCACGGGCACCATGCTGGCGATTACAATCTGCACGGGGAAAACAAAACCATTGATACTGGCGAAAGCGGTCGTGCCAAAATAATTTGCGATCATTGTCGGCATCATTACCAGCGTGCCTCCATAGGCCGCTCCGAACATGGCGCCTGCGGGTAAGAGGAGGGGCAGGCTTGGGGCCTGCCAGATAATGGCGAGGGCAATAACAGCTATGCTCAGGAGGGTAAACATGATTAAGCGAGGCTCTATTCGATCGCCCAGCCAGCCCACCGGGAAGCGTGCACAGGCGCTGCCAGCGAGCATAAAGCTGAGTACGCTGGCGGCTTCCATACTTTCATATTGCAGATCGGTGAGATGCAGTACGCCATGTACTACCAGCAAGTAAAGGGGCATGACTCCGCCGAGGAAAAGGATAATAAGAAGCCACAGCGTTGGTGTGTTCAGGGCTTCTTTCAGGGTCCAGGTTTCCATGGTTTTGTATATTTTTGAGTTTGCATATTGTGCTTTTTTTGACTCATCAGTGTGGTTGATACCGTCGGGGTGTTGATTTCGGTCAGCCGGTTTGTTGACCACGAACGCGGCAAGAACAAGCGCCGCCAGCGCAAATACTGTGGCGAAAAGCCAGCCGGTCCGCCAGCTATCGAAAGTCTGGATTATCCAGGTAAACAAGGGTTGAGCGATAAAGCCGCCGACGCCAGCAGCAGTCATCACGAGGCCAATGGCGGTGGCACGCCGATGCTCAAACCAGTGGGCAATGGTAGTCTGGATCGGAATTACCCCTGCAAAGGTAAACCCTAAGGCCATGACGACACCCCAGATTAAAGTCCAGGTTAACAGCGAGGTGGTCACAGTGGCGAGTAGAATACAGCCCAGTATCAGTACAAAGATTCCCACGACAATGGTGGTGCGTGCGCCGTATTTATTGGTGGAAACTGCGGCCAGCGGCACAAAAACTCCGTATAACAGGCCGTGGATGGTCTGAGCCCACGAGGCGTGTCCTCGCTGCCAGTTCATGCTATTCACCATTTCGGGGAAAATGACATTGAACCCGTAATACACAAAACCGACAGCAAACATGTATACGCCAAAAAGCAGACCGGCGTTTTTCCAGCCAAAAAAATCACCCGATGCGCTGGCTATGGGCGGGGTGTTGGGAGCCGGTGTATTTGACATATGAAGGTGTCCTGCTATCCGGCCAATTTGCTATTTTTGTGCTTCTGGCCGGGCAGATCAGGCTACCGCGAATTTGGGCGCCTTGCTAGCGCTATTGGTCTGTCAGGGTTGTATATAGGCTGTCTTGGTCGTAATGGCTGTTATAGAGGTGTTGTTGCGGGTCACGACCGGTACTGGTCGTAACCCGCGAACATTTTTTTTCGGCTTGTCTCCGACGAAGCTCGGAAGTAGCCTAACCCGGCAGGCCGCCTGCCTGCTTTGCACCTTTCAGGGATTTGCAGTTTGCCGCCCAGTCGTAGCCATCAATAATCCGCTTGCAGCGGGTTTCGATGAGATGTTTCAGGCTTGGGTCGGTGAAGATGTAAAACTGGTCTGCCAGCATGGCTTCGAGCACCAGATCACCGACGACATCGGGGTTAAGGCCTTGCGCGAGCATTTCGGCAGTGCGATCTTTTTCGTTAGGGGCGACAGCGCCACCGTATTCGGTGGGTCGGTTGCGTCCGGAGTGGCCAATATTGGTGGCGACAATGCCGGGGCACAGCACGGAGGCGCCGATATTATCTTTACGGTGGTCTGCGGCGAAGGTTTCCATCATGCCGACTACTGCAAATTTTGTGGCGTTGTAGGGCCCGGCACCGCGCAGGCCGACCATGCCCGCCATGGATGCGGTGCTGATCACATGACCGCCTTCGCCGTGGGCGGCGATGAGTGGTACAAAGGCTTGCAGCCCGTAAACCACGCCCCAT
>JBFJZC010000220.1:0-5081 GCA_041622295.1 Porticoccaceae bacterium | reverse complement strand
TGCAAATGCAGAATGAAATTGTCGGTATGACTGGTGACGGCATCAACGATGCACCAGCGCTGGCGCTGGCCAATGTGGGCTTTGCCATCGGTACCGGGACCGACGTCGCTATCGAGAGCGCTGATATCACGCTGATGCGTGGCTCGCTCCACGGACTGGCGGATGCTATTGCCGTGAGCAAGGCGACACTGCGCAATATCAAGCAAAACTTGTTCGGCGCATTTATCTATAACGTTGCAGGCATCCCGTTTGCGGCGGGCATACTGTTCCCGTTTTTTGGCCTGTTGCTGAGCCCGGTGATCGCCGGCGCGGCGATGGCATTTTCTTCGCTTACCGTGGTCACTAACGCTAACCGGTTGCGCTTTTTTAAAGCTGAAAAACACTAGGAGGAAGTGCCCATGATGCTTATTAATATGCTCGGACTGGCACTGATCGGAGTTATCGTCTGGTGGTTTTGGCTCTACAGGCAGCGCGAGGTTAGTGTCGATAAAGACAGCGCAAGCGTGCTAATAACGGTAGAGAACGGTATTTACACACCGTCTCGTCTAAAGGTGGCGGCGGGCCAGCCGGTTACGTTGACTTTCGAACGCAGGGATCCATCCCTCTGTGCGGCCACCGTCGTTTTTTCGGATTTTGATGTCAGTGAGGAGTTGCCGCTCAATAAATCCAAAACTATTGCGCTACCCGCCATGCAGCCGGGGGAATACCCGTTTACCTGCCAGATGCAAATGTACCGCGGCACCCTGGTTGTCGCTTGAGTGTGGCCGCCGTCTGGCATTTAAAAGAAAGTGCGCAGCAGTCTCGATATGGCTCAGGTCAATTGTTTCCGTAACAACCAGTGAAGCAGGGTTTGCAATGGAACATGCAAATTGGCAGTCTGGTTGTTGGCGTGGTCGCGTGGTCGCTGTCGGCAGGCGTCACCGCCTGGTTGATCGCCACCCTTTACAACAAACTTTCGTGATGAGGTGTTCGTGATCAGTCAGCACCGTTCTTTTTGGCTGACATCGAAAGGATTTGCAGTTCCTGGTTTGATCGCTGCTGTCAGGGGCCTGAAGTGTTTTGTACCGTGCGCAACAGACACAATCCCTCGCAACTACCGGCTGGTACGCGCGCTGCCGCCACCCGCAATATCTGGCATTTATCCTGATTATGTTTGGCTTTTTACTGCAGTGACCCGCCATCCCTACCCTGGTGTTGTTGCCGATTTTGGTGGTGGTCTATGTGCGTTTGGCAAATCGGGAAGAACAAATAGCGCTCGCGGAATTTGGCGATGAATACCGGGCTTACATGGTGCGCACACACCGGTGGATGCCAGGTTTTAAAGCCGATTTGCGCATTCAGGCCTAAGGTAATCACTCCTGGATGACTTGCCGTAGTGGTAAAATCGACGAGTCGAATGATTATTGGGATGCATTTCGCGCCTTTCTTTGTAGCGCGTAAGATGGATTGCGTTGTCGCTAAATCCTGCCGCAGTACTGTTTTCTGTCGTTGAATATAGTTTTTTATCAGGAAGGGGGAGTATGGCCGAACCACCGGCACTTATCGTGATCGACATGGGTATAGACACCCACCAGGAGCCCCTCGTTTATATGCGCGAAGACTGCCATATTTGTCGGGCTGAGGGTTTTAACGCCAGTTCCCGCGTGCAATTGCGAGTCGGTGATAAACGCCTTATCGCGACCTTAAACATTGTCGATAGCTCCCGGTTGCCGCCGGGGCATATAGGCTTGTCGCGCATTGGGATAAACCGTCTGGGCGTGGTAAACGGTGATCGGGTGAGCGTTAGCCATGCGCCGGTGGTGGAGTCGTTCAGCGCGGTGCGCAAAAAAGTATACGGCCATGTGCTGAGCGATCATGACATTAAGTCAATCATCAGCGATATAAGCGAATACAAGTACAGTGACGTTGAAATCGGCAGTTTTCTTAGCGTTTGCGCGGGTCGGCGGCTTAATTTTGATGAAATCGTTGCGCTTACCCAGGCCATGGTATCCAGCGGAAAACGTTTGAGCTGGCACAATATTGAACGCGTATTTGATAAGCATTGTATCGGTGGTTTACCTGGCAATCGCACCACGCCGCTGGTTGTTGCAATAGTCAGTGCGGCTGGTTTAACGATTCCGAAAACTTCCTCTCGGGCGATCACTTCGCCAGCCGGCACGGCGGATACCATGGAAACCCTGACCAACGTCAACCTGACCGTGAAGGATATTCAGCGTGTCGTCAATGAAACCGGCGCCTGCCTGGCCTGGGGCGGAGCGGTTAATTTGAGTCCGGCCGACGATTTGATGATACGCATTGAACGGGTGCTGAACCTGGATGGTGAGGGGCAGTTGGTTGCTTCTGTGTTGTCAAAAAAAATTGCGGCGGGTTCTACCCACGTGATTATTGATATGCCTGTCGGAGCCACAGCCAAAGTGCGCAGCCAGACAGATGCGGAATATCTGTCGACCCTGTTTACCAGGGTGGGAGACGCATGCGGTATTCACGTTAAATGTATTATTACTGATGGCAGTCGACCTGTCGGGGCGGGTATAGGGCCGGTAGAGGAGGCGAGGGATATCCTGGCGGTATTAAAACGGGAGGTTGGAGCACCGCAGGATTTACGAGAGCGGTCTTTATTATTGGCGGCCCACCTACTGGATTTTGCGCAAGGTAGTGATTTGCAGAAGAGTGGTTTGCAAAAGGCGATGGCTGAGGCGACAGAAATTCTGGACAGTGGCAGGGCGTGGCGGCAGTTTGAGCGCGTGATCGAGTCACAGGGGGGCTTCAAGGCGCTGCCCCAGGCAAGCCATCAGAACATGCAAACGGCTGTTGCCGATGGCGTCGTGCAATCCATAGATAACCGCAAATTGGCGCGCCTCGCAAAGCTGGCCGGGGCACCCCATGACCCGTCGGCGGGGCTGCGCCTGCACGCCAACGTCGGCAGTCGCATGGTGGTCGGTGATGCGTTGTTCACCCTGTATGCCGAAAGCCCTGGCGAGCTGGATTATGCGCTTGCCTATTATCACAACAATGCCGATATATTTGTCATCGGGAGCGGTGTGTGAGCGGGCCCGCAACAACAGGGCCAGTGATGTTTGCGCTGGCGCCCCATCCGCTGTTGCCGACGTTGTGTGAAAAGCTCCCGATAGAACGGGGCATTGTCACCAGCCGTGTGTTTCCCGATGGTGAAGCCTATTTACGCATCGATACCCCCGTTGACGATAGATGCTGCATCGTGCTCGCCGATCTGGCTCACCCCGACGGTAAATATTTGCCCCTGGCATTCTTGCTGGCAACCCTGCGGGAATTCGGCGCATCTTCAGTCGGTTTGGTTGCGCCTTATCTAAGCTACATGCGTCAGGACCGTCGCTTTGTTGAAGGCGAAGCGCTGACCTCGCGTATTTTTGCCAGTATGCTGTCGGCGCAGATAGATTGGCTGGTCACCGTGGATCCCCATCTGCATCGTTACCATTCGCTGAGTCAAATCTATTCTGTGCCCACCCGTGTTGTGCAGGGCGCGCCCGCACTGGCAGATTGGCTAAGCGGGCAAACAAACCTGCTGCTGGTGGGGCCGGATGCGGAAAGTGAACAATGGGTCGCAGAGATCGCGCGGCGTAGCGGACACCCCTTTGTCGTGGGCACCAAGCAGCGCTACGGCGATCGCGACGTGGTGGTCACATTGCCGCCATTGCCTTCGTTCGCCGGACGCACGGCGGTGATTATTGATGATGTTATATCCAGTGGGCAGACCATTGTTAAATGTATGGACGCTTTGCGACAGCAGGGTATTCAGCAGATCAGTTGCGCGGCAGTACACGGTATTTTTGCCGGAGACATCGATAACACCCTGGTGCATCGCGGTTTAACACAGCTGATCACCACCAATTCTATTCCGCATAGTTCCAATGCTGTCGATCTTACCGATAGTTTGCTAGAACCGATTCGCCAATTTATGTCAACCGGCGTGGAGAGTGATAAATGAAGATAATATTTCTTGGTGGCGCCGAAACGGTCACTGGATCGAAGTTTTTAATCGAAACATCAACCACCCGCGTGCTGGTGGATTGCGGCTTGTTCCAGGGTTACAAATGGCTGCGCGAGCGCAACTGGCAGCCCCCGCCCCTGGATGTTGACCGGCTTGACGCGGTCTTGCTCACCCACGCCCATCTCGATCATTCCGGTTATATTCCGGTGCTGTATAAAAATGGTTTCAGAGGGTCGGTCTTCACTCACCCGGCTACCAGAGATTTATGTGCAATCTTGTTGGCCGACAGCGGCCATATTCAGGAAGAAGATGCCAGGTTTTACAGCAGACATAAACTGAGCAAGCACGCGCATCCCCTGCCGCTCTATGATCAGGCGACGGCAAAACGCGCCATGGAATTATTCGAAACGGTGGAATTTGACGAGGTTTTTTCGGTAGGTGATATCTCGGTGCGCTTCCAGAGCGCCGGGCATATCCTGGGCGCCGCCAGCGTTATTATCGAGGCGGAGGGCAAGCGCGTAGGGTTTTCAGGCGATGTGGGTCGTCCCGATGACATTTTTATGCGCCCGCCGGCGCCACTGCCCGAGCTGGACTTGTTGTTACTGGAGTCCACCTATGGCAATCGCCGTCATGGCGAAGGCGACCCGTTCGAGCAACTGGCCGAGGTGGTAAAAACCACGGCACAAAATGGTGGTGTGTTGTTAATCCCGAGCTTTGCGGTCGGCCGCGCGCAGACCGTCCAGCACATGCTCACTTGCCTGATCAACGACGGACGAATACCACAGATACCCATCTATCTCGACAGCCCCATGGCCATTGACGTGTCGGATATTTATTGCCGCTATACCAATTACCATCGACTGGACGACCAGCAGTGCCGCGCCATGTGTGGGGCCATTACCTTTACGCGCGATGTAGAGGAATCCAAAGCGCTGGCCAATGTCCATTATCCACACATCATTATTGCTGGCAGTGGCATGGTCACCGGCGGGAGGATTTTGCATCACCTGAAGCGCTTGCTTAATGATCACCACACGACGGTGTTATTCACCGGCTATCAGGCTGGCGGTACGCGCGGCGCCAAGATGCAACAGGGTGTTGAAAGCGTAAAAAT
>JBFJZC010000219.1:0-5098 GCA_041622295.1 Porticoccaceae bacterium | reverse complement strand
CGCACCACCTTCGCCGCGCGGGACTACACCGGCGAACCGCTACCCGATGATGTTCTTTACCATATTCTGGACAATGCGCGCTTTGCGCCCAGTGGCGGCAACCGTCAGGGCAACCGCGTAATTATTGTCAAAAATAAAAAAACGCGGGCGGCACTTGCCAGACTGGCCGAGCCCGCCGCCAAACAATATTTGGCGCAAGTGAATGCCGGGGAAAACCCCTGGAACACTGTCACGCCAAGCAAGGTCACCGCCAGACAAATAGCCGCTACGCCGGTGCCAGCGATGCTGGTCGAACCCTACAAAAAATCCGCCGTTGTACTGGTCTTTGTGGTTGACCTCAATGCCGTCGCCTCACTGGACAAAAACCTGGATCGCATTGGCATTATCAGTGGCGCGTCGGTTTATCCCTTTGTCTGGAACGTCCTGCTCGGCGCGCGCCAGGCCGGTTTTGGGGGCACCATCACCACCCTCCCCGCCGCCCAGGAAGCAGCCGTTCAAAAACTGCTGAATATTCCCAAACACTACGCCGTATGCGCCGTCGTACCGCTTGGCAAGCCGGTTAAACAGTTAACCCGCTTAAAGCGTCGGTCTGTTGAAGAGATTGCCACCAGGGAACGATTTGATGGCAAAGCTTTTGGCAAAAGCTGACAAGTAGATCGGCGCAGACTTATTCCTGCTTCACGACCTGCAACTTTGTTCGGCGCCGGCGCTACGCAAATGGGCGTCACCAGGAGGAATATGTGTCACTGAAACCTGCATCAGGAACACTGGTAAACGTGTCAAGCGATTGAAACAAATATTGCCCGTATACAGCCAGTCGATACAGGGCAACTTCGACACCCAGTTAACATCTGACGCATTTCTCAAACTACATTGATAGCCGGGAAAGTGCTTAACGTAAAGGCAAACTGCTGATTCCGTCACGCCAAAAAACTCACTCTTTACAGGCGAACTGCTCCGGGCCTACGAACAGCCGAAGAGCCGAAGAGCCAATGAGACAAACTAGCTATGAGACTCTGGTCGTTACATCCCTCTTATCTCGATAGCAAAGGCCTGGTCGCCTTGTGGCGCGAAGGCCTGCTGGCGCAGAAAGTCCTGCTCGGGGAGACGAGGGGGTATAAAAATCATCCGCAACTGATGCGGTTTAAGGCTGCCAGCAACCCTGTCGGTACGATCGCCAGTTACCTGCGCTGTGTCGCCGATGAAGCGGATAGCAGGGCTTACAAATTTGATCGCAGCAAAATTGTTAACCGGCGGACAAGACGTCGCTTACTCGTCACGGACGGTCAGCTGGAATACGAGTGGCTGCATTTATTGGGTAAACTGGCAACGCGAGACCCAGATTTGTATCATCGTGTCCTGATAGCTCGGCAAGCCAAAGGCCTGCAAACCTTAGCCGGGCAAACCGGGAAAATAAGGCTCCACCCCTTATTTACAGAAACGCCCGGACCCGTGGCCGATTGGGAGAGAACCCAGGCACGTGGATCTGACAACATGTGACTAAACGCGGAGGTCATCCTCTACGGATAGTCAGCGCGGCAACCTTCAGGATGGCAAGGTCAGGCGCTAAAACAGGCACCGCGTCGCGTTGATCCGATCAAGCCTGTAATTACCGCAAGGAGCAATGATATGAAACCCAAGCACTGGTATCGGTTTACATGCCTGATAAGCGGCATCGCCCTGATTGTTCCTGGTCTGGGATGGCAAAATAAACTATTTCGCCTTCCTTGATGCCGAATGGCTGTTGGTTGCCGGTGCTGTTCTGGTCGCTGCCGGAGCTAGAAAACTCCCCGACTCCATCGGCGGCAAACCGGGCTGAGGCAGGGGCTGGGGTGGCAAACCAAACGGCTACTCGAAGTCCCGTTGCTGCCACCAGGGGAAGAAATCCGGCAAATCCGCGCTCGGAGAGTTGGTAAACTTCGGCGGCCGCTTTTCCAGGAACGATTCAACACCCTCCCTGGCATCCGTCGTGCGACCCAGCGCCTGCACCGCGCGTGAATCAATTTTGTGAGCTTCCATGGGGTGATCCGCACCGAGCATGCGCCATAGCATGTGTCGGCTCAGGGTGATGGACAGTGGCGCCGTATGCTCGGCAATTTCCCCAGCGATCTTGCGCGCTGCAGGCAACAGCTCTTCGGCGGTATGCACCGAGCTGACTAGCCTTTCCTGCAAGGCTTCTGCCGCTGGGAATACCCGCCCGCTATAAACCCACTCGAGGGCTTTGGCGATGCCGACAATACGGGGTAGAAACCACGACGAACAGGCTTCGGGGGCAATGCCACGACGGGCGAACACGAAACCCATACGTGCCTTTTCGGAAGCCAGGCGGATATCCATAGCGAGGGTCATGGTGATGCCCACACCTACCGCCGGACCATTAATGGCCGCAATAATCGGTTTTTTTAGCTCAAAAATACGCAGCGTGAGCAGGCCACCGCCATCCCGATGCACAGTGGCCTTTGCGCTACCACCCCTGGCACTATCACCCTTTTTGCTTTTACCCATTTTAAAGGTATCACCACCCGCCTCCAGATCTGCGCCAGCGCAGAAACCACGACCGGCACCCGTCACAATAACGACGCGGATGTCATCGTCGGCATCGGCTTTGTCCAGCGCATCGAGCAGTTCTCTCTGCATAACACTGTTAAACGCGTTAAGTTTGTCCGGGCGATTCAGCGTGAGCGTCAGAATGTTTGCTTCCACCTCGTAGCGAATGGTTTCGTAGTTCATCTTGTGTTTGCCGTTTTTTATAAAAGAATTGGCTCGATAGTAGCCACAAAGCCCATGCTTTGCACAGTCTCTGACAGGCGCTTTGCACAAGCCCTGACAATAGTAATATCATCCGGCTACTAAACAGGTGAACCAGTACCCAATAATTGGTAATAAGGTGCAATATGTCAGACGATAAGAAAAAGGATTCTCCCGAACAGGCCGAGTTTCGCGCCTATTGTCGAGATTGGTTAAGTCGCAACGATCCAGGCGAGGCACCGGAGAGACTCCCGCAATCAGCCATTGAAATAATGCATTTGGGGCAACTGGGCTACCTTCGGGACTGGCAGGGCCTCGCATACGAAGGCGGCCTGGTGGGTTGCGATTATCCTGTAGCCGAGGGCGGCGCTGGCCGCAAAGATTGCCAGATAGTCGCCAATCAGGAGATGCAACGCGCAAACCGACCATTTTTTCCCAATATCCTCGGTCTCGGTATGGCCGCACCGACAATTCACTTTCATGGTAAACAGGGCGTGCGTGAGGGTCTGCTGCCACGCCTGTTTTCCTGCGAAGACGTCTGGTGCCAGGGCTTCAGCGAACCCGGTGCAGGTTCCGACCTCGCCAATGTGCAGACGTTCGCCGAACGCAAGGGTGGCAAGTGGGTAATCAATGGTCAGAAAGTATGGACGTCACTCGCCCACTTTGCGGACTGGATGATCCTGTTGTTGCGCACCGACAAGTCTGACAAATACGACGGTCTGTCCTATTTTGTCGTGCCCATTAAGGAAGCCCTGGGCAACGGGGTAACGGTGCGGCCATTGATCAAGATCACCGGCGAAACCGGCTTCAACGAAGTCTTTTTCGACAACCTCGAAGTCACCGACGATTATCTGCTGGAAGATGTCGGCAAAGGCTGGCAGGTGGCCCAGACCACGCTCCTCCATGAACGCGGTGCTGGACCGATGGTAACCCCGTCCAGTGGTCGCGGTGGCTCCAGCAAGCAAAGCAATAATGTGGGCGAAGCCTACGCCTTGATGGATCTGGCCAAAGCGTCGCCGCGTGACGGTAAAACCGCGGCGGATGACCCGGTCATCCGCGACCAGATTATGCAGATGATTATTCGCCAGGAAGGTTCCAAACAAGGTGCCAGGCGCGCGAGGGTGCCGGAGTTATGCGATCACCCGATGCGGTTGCCGCTGCAATCAAAGCTGGTCATGTCGGAAATAAGACAGGATTGCGGCGCCCTGGCCATTGATATTCTGGGAGTCGGCAGCACACTTTATATCAACGACGAGAACGCCCCGGCAGGTGGGGAATGGCCGTTGGCATATATGAACTCTTACGGCGTCACCATCGCCGCTGGCACCAGCGAAATTCAGCGCAACATCCTCGGCGAACGCGTGCTGGGAATGGCCAAATCCAAATAAGCAGTCGCCGAATATAACCAGGCGTTCGCTTGCTAACGAACAGGTAACCACATGACTCAACCTAAAAACTTTGCCTTTGGCGAAGACGAAAAAATGCTCCGCGATACCGCACGGAAATTCCTTGCTGATAATCTGCCCACCGAGAAACTCCACCAACTGGTCGCCAGCAACTCTGACATTTACCGTGAATCCGAATGTCTCTGGGACAGGGATTTGTGGCGGCAAATAGTCGACCTGGGCTGGACGACTGTGATCGTGCCGGAACAGGATGGCGGTATGGGTATGAGTCTGGTCGCGCTGACCGCTCTGGTGGAAGAAACCGGCCGGGCTGGCCTGCCGTCGCCGTTTATTGTTACCGCTCACTCCAGCCTGGTACTGCGTGAATGCGGCACGGCCCCAGCGAGCCGTCTGCTCGGTGAAATAGCGAGCGGCAAAACCGCCACGCTAGCGGTAACGCCGAAGAATGGCTCGTGGAGGGCGGACGACTGTGACGTGACCGTTACCGACGGCGTCCTGAATGGCTCAGCCTGGTTTGTTCAGGATGCCCGCAAGGTCGACACCCTGATTGTCAAGGCAAGAGGCGACAGCGGCATTGCCCTGTACGAAGTGCCGGTAAACAGCGACGGGGTTGAAATGATCGCCGACGGCATTATCGACTTAACCCGCGATCAGGCGCATATCCATTTTAGTGACGTCAAGGTCGATAATGATCGACAGCTGGCCGCCGCGCCGAATGGCAGCGCCGTACTCGAGCGCGCCGAACCAGGCATCCTCACTCTGGTTGCCGCCGACATTTGTGGCGCTGCCGAATGGCAACTGCAAACCACTGTGGAATACACCAGGGTCCGGGAACAATTTGGCCACCAGCTCGGCTTCTTTCAGGCGCTGAAGCACCCTCTGGTAAATCTAATGATCATGATCGATCAGGCCAAATCTCACGTGTACAACGCAGCCTGCGCAGT
>JBFJZC010000218.1:0-5103 GCA_041622295.1 Porticoccaceae bacterium | reverse complement strand
GCCTTCAGCCGCTCGGCCACCTCACCAAAAGAGTAATCGGCCGCGCAAATAGCGATGCGTCAGCCCGAGAAGGGCGGCTACTCTACACAAGAAAAAAACCAAACGCAATTGCACTTGCCAGCCTCGCTGGCCCGCAAAATACAGGGCTAAGTCCAGCCAGAGGCGAGTGTCCCTCGAACTAACAACCACGGGTAACCACAGGATCATCATCATCCAGCGACTCAACCAGATAACTCAGCTCCTGGCTAACATCAGCCACGCTACGGTAGGTTAAATAACGCGCCACCACCGCCTGAATAAGGGCTCTGCCCATAGCATCGACATCCATATCTGACCTCGCTTCAACATCTGTAAAGGCCTGATTTACGATAGTACCGGCAAAATGGGACTCTCCCGACATTACGGTCTCCTCTCTAATAGTCGTACTGCGCATTGTAAGAGATAACTTGACTACGGCGCTTGATAGCGGTCAACCATCCGTTATTACCCGTCATCTGGACTTATATTAATAAGCCTCGCCTAGTAAAGTTCGCTAACCGCGTCCATGAATACCACTGTCCCCCTACGGCCTCGATCAACAGCGTCTACCATAAAAACCTTTTAATCCTGGCCTCCCTTCTATAATCTTAACCTGCTGTACATATGCACATAACGAGCGACGTTTTCTGATCCGACCAAGATGCAGGACAATAATACCGAGACCCCCTCCCCGCCCGACCAATCACTGCTTTTCAGGTGCATTGTTGCGCTAGGCGTGATCGCCACCATGGCCACGCATTTTTCCATCGCTGATGCCCTTAGTTCCGGGCTTGCCCTGGCGGTGCTACTCATCCTGTTATACGTGCTGATAACTGCCGTGGTTCAACGCCACTTCCAGGATCGCGAAGAACTCCCACAAATAGTGGGTTACTTCGGCTACGTGGACGCGTCACTGCTGGGCTGCTTCGTCGCTCTAATAGACTTTAGTCTGCTGCCAATGGCCATATTATTTACCATGGTTCAGTATAATTCGCTGGTTAACGGCGGACTCCAGCGCTGGGTTAAGGATACCCTGGCCTTTGCCTCGGGAATACTGCTTGTCATCGTTATAAAGCAGCCGTCCTGGCCGATAGAGCTGAACCAGCCAGTAAACGGTATTGCCCTATTCGCCTTCGCGATTTATTTCTGTCTGTACGGCTACTTCACCTTCGCGCGCGGTCACGGTGTTCGCCAACGACTCGGCGATCTGGAGCGTGAACAAGTCCAGCTAAAACTGCGTAACTATAACTTATCAAAATATCTGTCACCGTCGCTGCGTGAAGCAATTACCTCCGGCAAAGACGTTAAATTAGAGACCCAGCGTAAAAAGCTGTCCATATTCTTTTCCGACATCAAGGGATTTAGCGAGTTGGCCGAGGAAATGGACGCCGACGCGCTGACTGAATTACTTAATCACTACCTTACCGAAATGTCGAAAATTGCCCTTCAACATGGTGGCACGATAGACAAGTTTATTGGCGACGCCATTATGGTGTTTTTTGGAGACCCCAAATCAAAGGGTCCAAAAGCAGACGCTCTGTCAGCCGTCGCGATGGCTATTGCCATGAAAAAACGCATGAAAGAGCTTCAAATACGCTGGCAGAATCAGGGTATTCAAAAACCCCTTGAAATTCGTATGGGGATCAACACCGGATATTGTACGGTCGGAAATTTTGGCACCGAAAGCCGCCTTGATTATACCGTCCTTGGCACAGAGGTTAACCTGGCCAGTCGTCTTGAATCGGCGGCGGATCCGGGTGAGATACTGATTTCGCACGAAACCTGCATGCTCGTTCAGGACGTCATCATGTGTCGAGATAAAGGCGAGATTTCCGTGAAGGGGTTTCAGGCGCCGGTGAAAGTTTATTCTGTCGTCGATCTGCGTAAAAACCTGGGGAAAGATCAAAACTACTTCGATTATTCCACCGAAGGTTTCAGTATCTATATGGACCTCGACAAAATCCGTAACTACGACCGGGAGAAAGCCCTGGTCGCTCTGCAGAGCGCCTATCAACGACTGAAAAACAAGGCGGGCCTCTAAACGTCCTCTGCCCTTATCTTTACTGCCGCCCGGTTCTCAGCCAGCCTGCGGCGACTGTACTGGAAGTTCTCACAGGATTTATATCCAGCCCACCGCGGCGCGTAAAACGGGCCGCGACGGAGAGATAATCTGGCGCGCAACGTCCCAAAATATCGATAAACATTTGCTCCACGCACTGCTCATGAAACGCCCGATGATCCCGAAAAGAAATGATATAGGCTAACAAACTGCCATGATCGATGGCTCGACCGCGGTAATCTATTTGTACAGTGGCCCAATCGGGTTGCCCCGTCACCGGACAGTTTGATCTAAATAGATGACTATAAACGGTTTCGTCCGTGATCAGATCAGAGTCCATCACACGCAATAGCTCAGCGTTGGGGTTGCCATCCCCGGCAGTTACGGGAAGATGATCCAGACAGGAACCGGGCACATTGCTCAACCCTTTATTAGCGTAGGCGTCTATAGAGAACACCTCGACGCCCACCGCAGCGCCACATATTCGAGAGATATCCGTAATGACGGCGGTCTGGAAATCAACCCGGCAGTTAAATCGATGGTTGTTGAGGGAGTTGAAGTACAGTTTCAGGGATTTCGACTCAATGAGAAAAGGCGAGTCGCACGGCACTGTTATTTCACCCACGCCGACACAGGGTTTACCGTCGCGATCACACCAGGAGACTTCATACGCCGTCCACAGGTCTACACCCGAAAAAGGCAACGCACCGGGGTCAATGCCGAGTAATTGTCGCCCCTGCCGCCTCTCTATACGTTGCAGTATATGAGGAGAGTACTCGCCAGGATACGCAGTCGGCTTCCCGAGCAAACTGTCTGTGTGATCAATCATCCGCTTCACGCCCGCAGGTTTTTCCCAGTTTCCAGCAGTCGCAAAGCATAAGCAAACAGAACTGCCACAAACAGCACCAGTATGACAAGGGCCCACCTCACGTCGATGTCGGAAACGCCGAGAATACCGTAACGAAACCCATTGACCATATAAAGAATCGGGTTCAGTTTCGACACGCCCTGCCAAAACTCAGGCAGTAGACTAATCGAATAAAAAACCCCGCCGAGATAGGTCAGCGGTGTTAAAACAAATGTTGGGATAATGGAAATATCATCAAAGTTTTCTGCGTAAACTGCATTTACCAGGCCGGCCAATGAAAAAACTATTGACGTGAGAATGACCACACTGACAGTGATCAGTGGGTGCTGAACGCGCAGCTCGGTAAACAGCAGTGACAGCAAGGTAACAATCACCGCGACCGCGAGACCGCGACTGACCCCACCGATGACATAACCCAGCAAAATTATGTAATTCGGCATCGGTGACACCAGTAACTCCTCGATATTACCGGCAAATTTATTACCAAAAAACGACGACACTACATTACCAAACGAATTGGTTATAACGGCCAGCATAATCAGCCCTGGCACTACAAACTCCATGTAACTGAAGCCGGACATTTTGCCTATTCTTGGTCCAATCAGCGAACCAAAAATCACAAAATAAAGACCAATGCTAATGGCCGGCGGCAGTAAGGTTTGTTGCCAGATACGGGTGTAACGCCGTATTTCCTTGATAATAAGTGTAAGAAACGCAATCCACTGTTCACGGCAGCTCATGGTCTAGCCGCCTCGCTGATTTCACCATTGGCCTGGACCATTGAGACAAACAGCTCTTCCAGACGATTAGCCTTGTTGCGCATACTAACGATATGAATGTGCCGTGCCGACAACGCAGCAAACAGTTCATTCAATGACTGGCGTTTTTCCACCACGACCTCAAAACTGTGGCTGTCAATAAGCTTCCCAGGGTACCCGTCAATCGCCGGGAAATCGGTCAACGCTTCTCGGGCATCAAAAATGAACACCTCCTTGTTTAACTGGCTCAACAACTGCCTGACTGTGGTGTTCTCGACGATAAGGCCGCGGTCAATAATGGCGACATTGCGGCACAAACTCTCCGCTTCTTCAAGGTAGTGGGTGGTCAATATAATAGTCGTGCCCTGTCGATTTATTTCCCTCAGGAAATCCCACAGCGAACGGCGTAATTCAATATCTACACCCGCAGTCGGCTCGTCAAGGATCAGCAAACGCGGCTCGTGAACCAGCGCTCTCGCAATCATCAGACGGCGCTTCATGCCACCAGACAACATCCGCGCCCGCTCGTCTCGTTTATCCCATAGACCCAGTTTGCGTAGATATTTTTCAGCCCGCACCAAAGCGAGCTTTCTGGGTAAACCGTAATACCCGGCCTGGGTAACAACGATATCGATAACTTTTTCAAACTGATTGAAATTAAATTCCTGAGGAACGACACCAATTTCTTTTTTTGCCCTGGAAAAATGGCTATCCGTATCATAGCCAAACACTTCTATTCGTCCGGTAGTTTTCCTTACCAGAGAACAAATAATGCCAATGGTGGTCGATTTACCTGCGCCATTCGGACCCAACAAGGCAAAGAAGTCCCCCGGCAACACGTCGAGGGAGATACCCTTTAGCGCCACCAGCCCGTTGGCATAGACTTTGGTTAGTTCGTTAATACGGAGAGCGGGAATATTGGTTGTCATTGCACCAGTTTACACTGCTCGGCAGGCTCGCGAACACGCTATGGCAGTATCACATAACGTAAAGCGTGAATAAAAAGATGGCCGAGCTGAGTTGAACACCCACTCTCCTGCACGTCAGCGACCATTGTGCTCGGAGAGTAAAGTTGTGGGAACCGCTGCTGGCGAGCATTTGGTCGGGTATAGCCCCGTTGTTATCCAGCCGACAAACACAATTGTCGCAAAGGACACAATACCCGGATAATCACAAATTAACTGGAGCGGGAAACCGGGTTCGAACCGGCGACCTCAACCTTGGCAAGGTTGCGCTCTACCAACTGAGCTATTCCCGCTTGAACTTGGCGTCCCGTAGGGGAGTCGAACCCCTGTTACTGCCGTGAAAGGGCGGTGTCCTAGGCCTCTAGACGAACGGGACATATTTCTCTCAAGGCGCTATTCACCAGAGAGGCGCGCATTCTAAGAATACCACCTGGC
>JBFJZC010000217.1:0-5142 GCA_041622295.1 Porticoccaceae bacterium | reverse complement strand
TATTGGCATTGTCGATGGCAAGATTAAAACGATCGGCGTTGTTAATGGCGAGGCCAGGGAAACCATCGACGCCACGGGGCAGATAGTCTCCCCCGGTTTTATCGACGGTCACACCCACATGGATGCCCAGATTTCGTGGGACCCGCTGGGTACCTGCTCGGTGTGGCATGGCATAACCACCGTCGTGATGGGCAACTGTGGTTTTACGTTGGCACCCTGTGCGGCGAAAGACAAACACCTGGTGGTGCGTAACCTGGAGCGCGCAGAGGATATTTCTGGTGAGGCCATGGAAGCCGGTATTGACTGGACCTGGGAGACCTACCCGGAATATCTCGACTCCGTAGAGCGTCTGCCAAAGGGTATTAACTACAGTGGCTATGTGGGCCACTCGGCGTTGCGCACCTATGCTATGGGTGAACGGGCATTTACCGATGCACCCACCCGTGAGGAAATGGAGATCATGAAAAAGGAGCTCGGCGACTCAATTCGCGCTGGCGCCATGGGTTTTACCACCTCCCGCACGCGTAACCACCAGACCCCGAATGGTGACCCCGTTGCCAGTCGTCTGGCGAGTTGGGATGAGGTCAAAGAGCTGGTCGGCGTGATGGGTGAGCTAGGCGCCGGTATTTTTGAGATTGCCAGTGAGGAGGTCGGTCGCGATCCGAAAGCCCAGCGGGAATACCACGAGCGTTTGCGCGACCTTGCTGTTGAGTCTGGCCGCCCGGTGACCTGGGGCATGTTCAGTAGTCGCAGAGCCCCTGATGTATGGCCGCCGTACTTTGACCTGCTCGAGGAAACCGCCCAGGCCGGTGGCAAGATGTTCGCTCAGGTGCATAGCCGGGCACTCAACGTGATGATGTCGTTTGAAACACGCATGCCCTTTGATAAATTTCCAGTGTGGAAAGAAATGCGTCAAAAACCGCTGGCGGAACAGGAGGCGGCGCTGCGCGATCCGGAGATGCGGGCCAAACTGATTGCCGCTGCCAGTGGCGACAACCCCGGTCAACAGAAAGCCGTGGGCGCGGAAATGCGCCGTCCCGACTACAACTGGCTGTTGGTTATGGATACTGTTCAGGGTCCCCACAAAACCGTCGCTGAACTGGCCGAAGCGCGGGGTGTGGACCCGGTCGAGGTGATCATCGACGTGGCGCTGGAACACCATATGAAAGTTTTTTTCCGCCAGCCACTGTTCAACGAGGATCAGGATCATGTCCTGAAGATGATGAAACATCCGCGTTCGGTGGTGACGTTCTCCGACTCTGGTGCGCACGTGTCGCAAATTATGGACTCATCGTTGCAGACCCATGTGTTGTCTCACTGGGTGCGCGAAAAGGGCGCGTTTACGCTGGAAGAAGCGGTGCATATGCTGACATCGGAACCAGCAGAGGCCTGGGGTTTTGAAGATCGCGGTTTGCTGAAAGAAGGCATGGCTGCGGACATTATTGTGTTTGATGCCGACCGGGTTGCGCCGCTCATGCCAGAAGTGAAATACGACCTGCCCGCCGGTGCGCGGCGACTCGTACAAAAAGCTGAAGGCATCGCTGTGAGCATCGTCAATGGTCAGGTGCTCATGCGTAATGGTGAGCATACCGGAGTTTACCCCGGCAAACTGTTGCGGGGTCCGTTGGCCCAGACAGCGCAGGTCGCTGTCGCCAGTTAGCGCTCATGGCATGATGTTGTCCCTGGGGCCGAGAGGTTAAAGGCAACAAATTGCCAGCAATAAAAAGTTATCTAAGGCAGCCCCAATCCGGGCTGCTTTTTTGATGGGTTATACTTTTGTCGACCTTGCTCCGCTGACTGGCCGGTGTTGTCCGGGATCTATGGCTGAGGCAGGGATTAGGCAAGTAGATAAAAAAACCGATCCGCGAACCAACTTTGTAATAAGGCAATAATTTGTTACTTCGGTTTTCGTGAATATCTTAAGAAAAATTAACGGCACAGACGTCATAAGCGATGCGAGGGGAAGCAGCCGATGGAATTTGGTCTATCAGAAGAACAACGAATGTTACAGGATTCGGTGCGCCGCTTCCTCGAAGAGCAATCACCGCTGGATACGGTGCGTAGTATTGCTGAAACCGGAGTCGGCTTTGATGAAACGCTGTGGCAATCATTTGTCCAGTTGGGTGTTCCTGGCGCCATCATTCCCGAACAGTACGGCGGCTCGGGCCTGAGCTTTTTTGATGCTTTTATTATTCTCGAAGCGGCTGGCCGGTGCATTGCTCCAGCGCCATTGCTCGGCACCATGATCATGGCACCCATTGCGTTGCTCGAGCTAGGTAGTGATGAGCAAAAAGATCGTCTGTTGCCCCGCCTGGCCGCTGGAGATTGCAAAGTCGCTGTGGCGGTTACGGAGGTGATCAATCGCCGCGAAGATGCCGGTTTAACGATGACGGGTGACAAATTAAACGGCAAAGCGTTGTTTGTCCTCGATGCCGGTGTGGCTGATGTAATTCTGGTGGCGGTGGGTAAGGATACGCTGGTGCTGGTTGAGCGAAATGCCGGGGGTGTGACGCTCAGGACACTGCCAACGATTGATAAAACCCGATGTATTGCCGAGGTTGTCTTCGACAATGTCAGTGCCGAACTTATCGGCACCACTGGCGGCGCTGGTGCGGCTATCACCAGAATACTTGATGGTGGGCGCATTGCTCTGGCAGCGGATATGCTTGGTGCCGCTGAGGTGATGATTGAAAAGGCGGTGGCCTATGCTGGCGAGCGGCAGCAATTTAATCGCCCCATCGGCTCGTTTCAGGCCGTCAAACACATGTGTGCCGATATGGTTGCAGCGCTAGAGCCTGCCCGCTCCCTGATCTGGTATGCCGCTCATGCCCACGACTTTGTGCCCGAGGAGGCTCGCCTCATGGCCTGCCATGCCAAGGCGCACATGGCAGAAGTGGGCACTGTTGTGGCCAAAACTGCTGTCGAGGTGCACGGTGGTATGGGGTTTACCGACCTGATGGGCCTGCATTACTGGTTCAAACGCATTGGCTTTAACCGCCAGCTGCTCGGTGCGCCCGAACAGTTGCGCAACGAGGCGGCTATTATTCAGGGCTGGATAGCGGCCTGAAGATCGGACGATTTACGTCCATGTTTCGCCTAATCTCAGTTTAGGAAAATGCTTGGTTGGCATTTTTTTCACCTGTGATTTTTCGCTCGTGCTAATGACAAATCCGAATTGATGAGCTATATCGTAAGGACGAGCGGGAAAATAAGAATAATATTCAAGCATCAACTGGGAGAAAAAGATGATAACGCAGGGAGAGAATGACAATAGAAGTATATTTCATCGCGATTCAAATTCGCCTTTTGCTGGCGTTGGTTTTTACGCTGTTTGCTGTTCCTTCCGCGTATGCAGTGCATAAAGATGGTCATGCCAGTGAAGGGGTTGGCCAGATAGATACAACAAAATATAACTGCGCATTTACAGACGACAGTGGCAACTCCCGTACCTTAGGCGCCACTGAGTGCATGCTGGCCAAACTGGATCGTATCGAGAGGCGGATGGGCTGCCCACTGGAGGACTACATGGATGGTACCTGTCCTTACAGCCCGGCAGATACTACTGCGACTTTTTGCATCTCGCAGGGACGGGAAGGCGGAATTGATGCTGAATGGGGTGCTGAGGCCAAGGCTGAATATGATCTTGGCGTGGGCTGGCCGAATGTGGCCTGGGCGAAAGCTGTTGGCAAGGTCGAGCATCCGGTACCACTGCCGTTGGGGCCCATTATTTTGCCGTTACCTACTGAAGTTAACGTCACCGGTGCCGCATCGCTGGGCCGAAATTTAGATATCTGTATTGAGGTGCCGCTGAATGCATTTGCGGCGGCGGTTGGACTTGAACGCAATGCAGATGCAGAAATAATTGACCGCATTGTTCGTGGAATCAATGAGCCTGTTGCTCTTGAAAAAAGTAAATTTCAACGACGACTTGGACGTCTTGCTAATTACGCAATTGCGCGCGTACCTGGTACAAACCGGTTTGGTGCCGCCAGTTCTCCGGTCGGGGTTGCTGCAAGTGCGCACACTAGCGATCTGGCGATTACGATGGCAGACGATGGTGAGTCTGAATTTGATATGGTGGAGGACACTATCGAACGATTGATGTCCGGAAACTTCGAAATGCCAGTCGAAGGCGGGCCTTTCGCTCTTTTAAAAAGTCCTATGGTGACTGATTTAAGTTCTGTTCTCGAGATTCCCAATCCGGTTAAGGATGTCCTCGACGACCCCGACATATTGATTGGCAGATTGTTTGAGCTTGGCTCTCCGGGGACAGAGGTTGGCACGCTTGCCGGGGGCGGTGTTTGTGAGTCGTTTGGCTTGAATGGAGAGTTACAAGCGCGCTTTGAAGGTGTCGGGCGTTTTTGTGGCTTACTCTCAGGGTTGCCATCATTTGCCCAAACCACGGGGATTTTCGGAGTGGTTGATACAATCAGAGCTGCTGTTAGCAGGCTGCCGAGTCTTGCGGAAATAAAGGCGGCCGCGTGCGATATTGCAGGGTGGAAGTGTCCCGAGTGAGGTTCAGGTTGCGTCGCCAGCAGGAGTAATCGGTTTGTGAGAGCTATTATAAAAAACAGCGCTCTGATTTTTATAACGAAATTTTAGAATTTAGTGAAAATCCCGCGACTTTATAGTGAGTTCGTTCAATGCATCGCTATGGTCAATTAGTTCACCGGCAATAACATGAATCACCTCGTTCTTACATTCCATAATGCCTTTTACCAACAGCAGCTTGCTGCTTAGCAGGGCCTGTCGATAGCGTTGCTGAAGGTCTTTCCAGACGATCACATTGATGTTGCCGGTTTCATCTTCCAGAGTGAGGAATACCACCCCGGAGGCGGTGCCAGGCCGTTGCCGACCGGTGACCAGACCGGCAACGCGGACAAAGCGCTGGTTGTTGAGATATTTTAAGTCGAGCTGGCGTTTGCAGTGTTTAAAAACGGCATGACCACGCAGCAGCGCCATGGGGTGGCTGTTCAGGGTCAAACCGGTACTCTGATAATCGGCCAGCATGTCCGCCACGGCGGAGGGCGCTGGCAATACAATCCGTTCGATAGGCTGCCTGGGATTTTCAGCTTGCCCAGGTTGCGAATCGCAAGATTTCGCATGGTAAAGTTTCGAGTCGTAAGGTTTCGAGTCGTAAGG
>JBFJZC010000216.1:0-5145 GCA_041622295.1 Porticoccaceae bacterium | reverse complement strand
TCTACGCGTGGTATCCCGAACAACCTGACCGGTGCGCGAAGAAACATAAAGATGGGTAGCCAGTTCATCCTCAATAGACACTAAATACAATGGTCGATGATCGGACAACTCGCTTGATACTGTCCACTGATCCATGTCGAGAGTTTGTCGATGGGCGCCATGCGCTGACCGCTCGGGATGTTGTGATTGATAAAAACTCACTGCCGAAGCGACTGCCGAGTCCACTGTCAGGTCTACCAGCCATTCCCCGGAATCCCCATACATACCCTGCCACGGCTGACCCACTCTTTTCAGTAGATAAAGCGGGCGCTTTGCGGCGCTTGTCAATATCAGGCTCTCAATAGCCGCGCCGACCGGCTCTTTGGCAAGCAATGCTGTCGGTGAAAACACTATTCGATCAGGATCAAGTGCTGCCAGTCCCGCGTAACGCTCTGTCTCTGTGAGCTCCGGGTAGGCGATGTACACCATCACCATACCCGAGGCAAACCACATGGCTATCAACAGGCACATACCAATGCCCAGCCAGCGATGGACAAAATAGATTGCCGATCTTAGCGTCATGGCGTTTCAGGTCGCTGTCATCAGAAACACGGGCCCCAGGCTGCGACGCAGCCGATTCAACAAGCCGTTGGTCTGCAGTCGAAGCGTGAATCGCCCGCTAGAAACTGTAATCCATAGTGACACCGAGCGTACGTGGTTTGCCAACCAACCAGGTCGAAGAGTAATAAGACGCAGAAGCGTAGCGCTCGTCAAACAGGTTATCCGCCCTGAGCGTCAACGAGCATTGATCACTCAGCGATACCCGTACTGAGGCATCTACCACCGTGTACGATGGGATTGCAATACTCGGGTGAAAGCGCTCCCCCACATAACGCGCGTCCGCAATAAACTGAACCCTGTCCGCCGCGGTCCACGCCAGGCCTAGATTGCCGGTTTTTTCAGGTATGTAGTCAGGCGTCACTCCAGCGTCGGTTTCCGCCTCCAGTACACTGGCATTGCCGTAAAGCTCCAAATCCTGATTCACCTGAACGCTGAACCCCAGCTCGACGCCCTGTGATGTTTGCTCGGGAATGATGATTTTGTCATCAGGATTACCCGAAGCGGGATCGTCTTCGACCAGGTCGTTCTTAACGATATCGAACAGCGCCAGGGTCCACAGCAAACGACCGTCCAGCAGGCGCTGCTTGATGCCCACTTCGACCTGTTCACTTTTAATAAAGTCAGCTTCGCGGTTACCGGCAACCGCCGTCACAATACTGTCGCTCGGGTGGGTTGCCCCCGTGCCATATTGCGCGTACAGCGCGGTATCCGGGTTTAGGTCGTAGACCAGGCCGAAGCGGCCCGTTAGTTCGTCGACAGATTGCTGGATGGGGTCGCGCCCGAATCGAATATAATCCGTCTCCACGTCTTCATAACGCAGGCCCACCACGATGGCCAGTTGATCGGTCGCCTGCAGCCGGGTTTCGGTAAACAGCGCGTATTGGTCAACGTCAGAAACATTGTCGAGCAGTACCCCAGCGTCAGTTAAATCAGCCAGCCGACCGGGATCAAAATTATGGGGGTCCACCGTGTCGAAGTCAGCGTCAAAATCAATCGAGTCGGGGTTCGCCGGGCCAAAGTTAGTGGGTCGTTCAAAGGTGATGTCATTGACTTCAAATCCGAGAGAAGTGCGTAGTGCATGGCCAGCCAGGCTGTTGTTAAACGCAATATTTGTGCGTAAGCCGTCGTGTTCCATGTCGTGTCCAATAACCAGAGGATCAAAGCGGTCCACCAGCCCGGTCGTGCTGTCGAGGCTGTAAAATTCCGCATTCTTCCAGAAACGATCCGCCTTCAGACGGTAGACTTCCGTTTCCAGGGCAAGCACCTCGGAGAGGCTCCACTCTGCCTTGAGCCGTAAACCTTTGTCTTTATAACTCACCTCTGCATCACCAACGTTAAAATTTGCAGTTTTTAGTCCAGGGGCAAAATCCCCGTTGACGACCGGAATACCAAAATACTGCATGGGCTCCTGGTCACCGTAGTCGTAGCGCGCACTCAGAGTGAGTGTATCGCTGACTGCCCAGCGCAGGGCAAGCGATGCCATGTCTGCCTCGCTGTCGCCATTGTCCACCCAGTTATCCGACCGGCTCTTGCTGTAGTTAAGGCGATAGGCCAGGGTATCAGTCAGGCCGCCGGTTAGATCAAGGCCCGCAAAAGTGGTATCGTCCTCGCCGCCGGTCAGCCTGACATGCCCGCTGCGTTCCTGTTGCGGCGCTTTCGGGATAACGTTAATTGCCCCACCTATTCCGCCCTCGCCATACAGCACCGAAGACGGCCCCTTTAGTATTTCGATGCGCTCCACGCCCCAGGTATCAAAAGGAAAGGTCAGCGTTTCTGCGGCGGTGTAGTAATTGGTGCCGTCATACAGCTTGGTGACTGAACCCTGGCCGCGGAATCCCCGTGCCGCGATACTCTGGCCCCCATTGCCCGGGTTGGCTTCGTTAGTAAAGCCCGCGCTTCGAGTTACTGCCTCCAGTACGCTGGTATCCAGGCGGCGACGGATGGTGTCGCCATTAATAATCTCTACCGTGGCGGGCGTTTCCATAACCGTGAGCCCGAGTCGACTGCCCGTTTCGCTTGGCGAATCGAACTGTTTGCCCCTTATCAAAACCTCTTCCAATTGCCCCGGCCCAGCTTTTTCGACAGTAGCGGCTATGGCAAGGTTCGTGTTCACACCAATCATTACCAGCGCGCTGAGCACCACTCTTTCCCACTTAAAAAGGCTCAATTGGCTCGGCGAGGGTTTTGCAAAAATATGCGCCGGCATCGCTATTTGCCTTTGTCGTATTGCTTCTTTGTACATATGTTAGTTCTCCCAGGACTAGAGTCTGACTGTTAGGCGGCTGATTATCCGTGAATAATTGTGCAGATGAAACGCCCGGTTTTGTTTCACCGAGACAGGTCTTGCCCCCGCTCCCTTAGCTGGCCCATAGTCAAACCCATAGTCAAACATCCTGCCTGTTTTTGAGGCCTCTCCCCGCACGGAGTCCCTCGGGGTTTACTTGAATGTCCCCAGCCGTCTGAATTGCAACTTGACGCGTGGTGTGGGAAGCAACAAAGTACCCGGCAACAATCGAATTCACTCATTATCAGAGCGCCGTTATGGCAACTGGAAAACCCACAGATAAGCTTGACCGCGTTGTCTCCGAGGCTCGCCATGCCCAGCAGGAGAGAGAAAAGGGCTACCGCGAAAAAGCGTTAAAAATGTACCCATGGATCTGCGGCCATTGTGCGCGTGAGTTCGTCCGCAAAAATCTGCGCGAACTAACGGTTCATCATCGTGATCATAATCATGACAACAACCCCGCCGATGGCAGCAACTGGGAATTGCTCTGCGTTTACTGTCACGACAACGAACATTCACGTTATCTTAATGCTGACTTCGGCAGTATTTCGGATGTCAGTGAGGCAAATACCAAACCGGGCACCACCCACCAGCCCTTTGCTGGCCTCGCCGCCCTGCTAAAAGACCAGAAGTAACAGTCACCACATCCGCCACCAGGTTCAGCCACGACCCCGCACATTTCTATCGGCAGGTTTGGCCGAGCCCAGGTTCCCGCAAAGGACTTCATACCCTGATAAAATGCCGGTCGATCATTGCGTCGACCGGGTTACCGCCTGCTCCACCGAGGTCTGCCTGTCCGAGCAAAGCACTTATACCAAAGGATCATGTGCCGAATGAATCGCGCCCGCACTATTCTCAACGCCACTTTCGGATACGATCAGTTTCGCTTCGCCCAGCAGGACATCATTCAGGCCCTGCTCGATGGTGAAGATGCTTTTGTATTGATGCCCACCGGGGGCGGGAAGTCCCTGTGTTATCAAATACCGGCACTGGTTCGTGATGGCACGGCTATTGTCGTGTCGCCCCTGATTGCCCTGATGCAGGATCAGGTGGATGCGCTGCGACAGCTGGGCATCAACGCAGCGTTTTTAAACTCCAGTTTGCACCGACATGAAGCACAGGCCGTAGAACAACAACTCATCAACAATGAACTTGAGCTACTCTATGTAGCACCGGAAAGACTACTCACCGGGCACATGCTGGCACTGCTTGATCGCTGCCGTCTGTCATTATTTGCCATTGATGAAGCCCACTGCGTTTCCCAGTGGGGCCACGACTTTCGGGTTGAATATCAACAACTCAAAATACTCCATGAGCGCTACCCAACTGTCCCGCGTATCGCGCTCACTGCGACCGCAGATCAACGCACCCGCCAGGAAATCATCAGCCAGCTACAGCTAGAAAATGCCCGCATTTTCATTAATAGTTTTGATCGGCCAAATGTTCACTACGCCCTTTCAGAAGGCAACAATCCGAAGCAGCGTCTATGGGCTTTTCTTGAGCAAGAACATCCGCAAGATGCCGGTATCGTCTATTGTTTATCACGCAAAAAGGTCGACGCTATTGCCGCCTGGCTGTGCGACCAGGGCCGGGTTGCACTGCCCTACCATGCCGGCTTGTCGAACGATGTTCGCCAACACCACCAACAGCGTTTTTTGCGAGAAGACGACGTGATTATTGTTGCGACCATTGCGTTTGGCATGGGCATCGACAAGCCCGACGTACGCTTTGTAGCGCACCTGAGTTTGCCGAAAAGTGTCGAAGCCTATTACCAGGAAACTGGCCGCGCCGGACGCGATGGTCAACCGGCTCACGCCTGGATGGCTTACGGATTGCAGGACGTACTCACCCTACGGCAGTTTACGCAAAATTCCGATGCCGATCCGATGCACAAACGGGTTGAACACCAAAAACTTGAGTCCATGCTTGGCTTGTGCGAACTGATCACCTGCCGTCGACACGCTTTGCTGGGCTATTTCGAAGAAGACTCGATAGCGCACTGCGGAAACTGTGATAACTGTCTGAATCCGCCTGAACAGTGGGATGCCACAGTAGCGGCACAAAAAGCCTTATCTACAGCCTATCGAAGTGGCCAACGCTTCGGTGTCGCTTATCTTATCGATATTTTGCTCGGCAAGACCGACGACAGAATACGTCACAATGGTCATGACAAGCTCAGCACGTTTGGCCTGGGTGCGGATCTGTCAACCAGTGAATGGCGGACAGTGTTCAGGCAACTTATTGCTCTGGGCTATATCGAC
>JBFJZC010000215.1:0-5157 GCA_041622295.1 Porticoccaceae bacterium | reverse complement strand
TCACCTTGTTAACCATGAATCAACACCCGCTTCACTTTGACAAGGAATACTGCAAACACAGCGAGTTTGGCAAGCCCCTCGTCAACAGCACCATGACCCTGTCTATGGTTGCCGGCATGAGTGTCTCCGATGTCAGTCAAAAAACCATTGCAAATTTAGGCTGGAAAGAAATCAAAATGCCCGCGCCGGTATTTGTTGGCGACACCATTTACGCGGAGTCCGAGGTGCTGGAAATTAGAGAATCCAAAACTCGCCCCACCGCTGGCATAGTCACGGTACGAACCCTGGGGAAAAACCAGGATGGCGTGGTGATCATGGACTTTATCCGCTCCATGCTGATCCCCAAGACCGGCCATGCGGTGGATGACAAGGCAAATTATTAGTTGTCCAATGTGGCTGGCAAGCACAATGCTATCGGCCACAACGACTGAAACTATTGCCGAAAGTACCCCTGGAATTACCAGAATGAGTCTGGAGTTTGACACCAGCCTATCCGACACAAGAGACAGCCAGTATGGTAAATGAAGAAGACAACCTCATCCTCGACAGCGTTAGGCGTTGGCTGGAACGGGACGTTGCGCCCTATGCACACGATCTTGAACAGGAAGATGAATATCCTCATGCCATGGTCGAGCAAATGAAAGAACTCGGCCTGTTCGGTGCAACCATCGCCCCGGAATACGGTGGGCTTGGCTTAAGCGCATCCACCTACGCAAAAGTCGTCTCTGCTGTGTGCGAAGTATGGATGTCGCTGTCAGGTATTTTCAATTCACACCTGATCATGGCCCGTTGTGTGCAAAGCTACGGCACCGAAGATCAAAAGCAACTCTGGCTACCCCGGTTTGCAAGCGGCGAGTTACGCGGCGGTATTGGTCTGACAGAACCAGATGCTGGCACCGATCTACAGGGCATTCGCTGCGCAGCAAAAAAAGACGGCGATTATTACGTGGTGAACGGGGCTAAATCCTGGATCACCAATTCCGTGGAAGGACATGTGCTGGGCCTGCTCGTCAAAACCGACCCCGCCGCTTCTCCGCCTCGCAAGGGGATGAGCATGTTCATCGCCGAGAAAGGGCCCGGTTTTAATGTTACCCGCAAGTTAAAGAAGCTCGGCTATCGTGGTATAGACACGGCAGAAATCAGCTTCGAAGACTATCGTGTCCACAAAGACCGCCTGATTGGCGGCGTCGAAGGTCGCGGCTTTTACAACGCTGTCGGCGGCCTCGAGCTGGGGCGCATCAACGTCGCCGCCCGTGGCGTCGGTGTCGCTACCGCTGCACTGAAGCAGGCCACCGCCTATTCGCAGCAGCGTAAAACCTTTGGCAAGCCCATTTGCGAGCACCAGGCCATTCAGCTCAAACTCGGTGAAATGGCCACCCGTGCCGAAGCCGCCCGTCTGTTAGTCGAGCAAGCAGCCAAAGCTTTCGACAGTGGCGAGCGCTGCGATATGGAAGCCGGCATGGCCAAGTATTTCGCTACCGAAGCCGCCGCCAAAAACGCCGACGAGAATATGCGTATTCACGGTGCCTACGGTTACTCCTGTGAGTTCGATGTGGAACGGCTGTATCGCGACGCACCCCTGATGATCATTGGCGAGGGCACTAACGAAATGCAGCGTATTATCATCGCCCGGCAACTGATCGAGAGGAATCCTATTTAACAAAGTATGTAACTATGCAAACCTGGTCGTTGTCTGCAAGCGCCGTGAGGCAGCGGCATCGGCCAACACAACATATAAAATAAATATCAGCACCAAATAAAGACCCATACAGGAGAGCTCAACAATGTCCGACCGACTTTACGAAAAACTCAGCTGGCAGGTAGGCGACGTATCCATCCATCGGCTGGTGGAAGTGGTGCTCTGCGCACCCATTGATTCGTTATTTCCAGAGCGCAGCGCTGCGGAATTATCCGCTTACGACAGCTGGCTAAGGCCCGACTTTCTCGACAATGACGGCAATATGAAGCTCAGCATCCATGCCTTTCTGATTAACGCGGGCGGCATGAAAATGATTGTCGACACCTGTGCTGGCAACGGTAAAAACCTGCCCCTGTACGACGAATGGAAAAACCTGAATACGCCCTTCCTCGAAAACATGGCCGAGCTCGGCTTTCCCGCGGACTCGATCGACCGGGTTATGTGCACCCACCTGCACTTTGATCACGTCGGCTGGAATACCCATAAAGTCAATGGCAAGTGGGTGCCCTCCTTTCCTAATGCGCGTTACCTTTTCAATAAAACTGAGTGGGATTTCTGGAAAGATCACGACGATCCCTACGAAAGCAATGCGCTGGAACACGCCCTGAAGCCTATTTTTGCCGCCAACCTGGTCGAACTGGTAGACGCCAATCACCGGGTGTGCGATGAAATCAGCCTTATCCCGACACCGGGACATACGCCGGGTCACGCCAGCGTCCTGATTCAGTCGCAAGGCGAAGAAGCGGTGATAACCGGCGACATGTTCCACCATCCCCTGCAATTCGCCAAACCCGGCTGGATAGACATGGCGGATGTTGAAAGTGATCTTGCCGAGAGAACCCGCATCGAGTTCATGCAGCGCTTTGGTAACCGCCCGTCCACCGTGCTCGGCACCCACTTCGCCACACCAACGGCGGGGAAACTGGTCAGCGATGGTGACGGCTACAAATTTGAGAGCTAGCTTGAGAGCTGATTTGAAACCTGACTTAAGCGCAAAGCTCCGCCTGCACACCAACTAAAACGCGCCGTCAGCTCACCCGCTGCGCGGTGCCTTCTTTGAAGGGAGTCTATTATGAAACGCGCACTGGTTGTCGGCGGCACCGGCCCCACCGGCCCGCACATTCTGCAGGGCCTGCTCGATCGAGGTTATGAAACGGCCATTTTTCACCGTGGCACCCACGAACCCCCCGGCCTGCCCGATGTTGAACACATCCACGGGGACCCGCATTTTGAAGAAACCATTGCCGAAGCTCTGGATGGCCGCGACTTCGATCTGGTCGTGGCCATGTATGGGCGCATCCGCTTTATTGCCGATTACTTCGCCAACCGGTGTGACCGCTTCCTTGCCGTCGGTGGCATTCCGGTTTATCGCGGTTTATTAAACCCCGAGGATAATCACCCTTTTGGGCTGAAGATACCGACTGCGGAAACGGCGCCACTGATGACGCAGGCCAGCGAATCAAAAGCGTCAAAATTCGCCAATTTAATCTATCAGACTGAGCGCCACGTACTTGACCTCGGCGAAGGCGGAGCCTTTAACGCCAGCTATTTTCGCTACCCGGCCATCTATGGCCCACGCCAGCCCAACCCAATGGACTGGTCGGTAATCAAACGCGTACTCGATGGCCGTAGCCACATGATCCTGCCCGAGAGCGGCCTGATGATCACCACCCGCTGCGCTGCCCGCAATGCGGCCGAATACCTTTTGCTCGCTATCGACAAACCCGATGCAAGCAAAAATCAGGTTTATAACTGTGTCGATGAAGACCAGTACACGATGCGCCAATGGATGGAGCTGGTCTCGACCTTTGCTGGCAAAAAACTCGAGGTTTTTTCGGTGCCAAAAGAACTCGGCGCACCTGCCGAACCCCTGACCCGCTTGATGGATGTGAGCAACCACTGCTTTCTGGATGGCGCCAGAGCCCGTGAAAACCTGGGTTATCGTGACCTGATATCCGCGGAGCAGGCCATTCGCGAAAACGTCGAGTGGTATCTCGCCAACCCGGTCACCAACGAGGAATACCCTAATTATCCCGACCCGTTTAATTACGCCGCCGAAGATAAATTAATGGAAACCTACACCCGAGCGATCGCTGCGGTTAAAGCGGCAGTGCCGTTTGAAAAACCCAAATACTACCACTCCTACGCCCACCCCAAAAAACCGGGCGAAGGGCCAGATCACAGGGGGCGCTAGCGCCCCGCATTTTTATCACTTTTTGCCGAAAAACAAAGTGCATCGAACAAACGTATAAACCAACTAAAACAGTTTTAATCATCAGGAGAAAAACATGAGTGGACTCGTAGCAGGCAAGGTCGCCCTGGTAACTGGCGCTGGTTCCGGCATTGGTCGTGCTTCGGCTCTGGCCTTTGCGCGAGAAGGTGCCAAGGTCATAGTCTCGGATGTTAACGACACTGCAGGAGCGGCAACCGTACAGCTCATAAAAGAGGCTGGTGGTGAAGCGGTATTCCAGCATTGTGACATCAGCGACGAAACCCAGGTCGAAGCTCTGGTCGCCAAAGCGGTCGCCACCTTTGGCCGCCTGGACTGCGCTCATAACAACGCGGGCGCGCCCGGCAAGGGCTTTGCGATCGTCGACGACACCGTCGAGAATTTCGATTTCAATTACGCCGTTAATCTCAAAGGCGCCTGGTTGTCGATGAAATATGTAGCGCGACAAATGATCGCCCAGGGTGACGGCGGCTCGATCGTCACCACCTCCTCGTTTGCAGGCCTGAGCGGCGTCCGCAACAGCGGCGCGTACGTTGCCGCCAAGCACGGGGTTATCGGGCTGACCAAAACCGGCGCCATTGAACTGGCGTCGAAAAAGATACGCGTCAACGCAGTGTGCCCTGGGCCTATTGGCACACCACTGCTGATGAGCGCCATCGGGGGCAATGATGCCGCCCGGCAAAGTATGGAGCGGCAGACCTTATTACGGCGCTTTGGTGAGCCCGGTGAAATTGCCAACGCCGCCGTCTGGCTGTGTTCAGAGCAGGCCTCCTATCTCACCGGCGTCGCCCTGCCGGTTGATGGTGGCATGGCCATTGCCTGACGAGGGGCCAGCGTGCTAACTGACCGTCGAGCAGGTTAGCTATGCGTCAGTTTTGGTCCTCTGGCTGTATCTGTGGTCTATACTCCAGGGGATCTAAACTGGTTTGAATTCAGCGACATGTCCTGAGATCACGTTAAGTCACAATAGTTTACGTTACATTAAGCCAGGTCACGGTACACTAGATCAAGTGCGATTTAGGTTGCTGTACCTTAAGCCAGGTTACGGGACTTTCGGGCAAACCGAGCCTTAACGAAGACCCTCTGAGCCGAATCGGGAGATACCATGCGATATTCACCTAGTAAGCCAACGCTCACCGTCACCGCAACTCTTACTCTGTGCCTCGTTATCGCCGGCCTGCTAGCTGGCCCGAGGCAGAGCAGTGCCGACTGGAAAAGCATGCTGGAC
>JBFJZC010000214.1:0-5193 GCA_041622295.1 Porticoccaceae bacterium | reverse complement strand
TATCGTCGACATTTATTCACCTGAGTGAAATTCTCGTGGCCAGGGGAGCTCGTGTTGAAACGGGGCAAGATGTGGCGCGGGTTGGTGCCAGCGGCCGTGCTACCGGGCCGCACCTGGACTGGCGGATCAACTGGTTTAATGTGCGCCTTGACCCGGCATTGGCGCTAAAGCATTTTCCAGGCGCGGGCGCTAGTGCAGGCAGTAGCGGGCAATAAAGCATCGTTCCAAAAATATGGTTGCGGAAATTTTGTTTCAAAACGCTCGCCTTTAGCGCTGAGATTATAAAATGTGGCCTCGCCAGCTATTATCAGTGTCACCATCCGAACATGGAGTTCGACTCGGCTTTGGCTTAGAATTAGCGCAATTAAACGGTGTGTTTGATTGGCGCGTGGCATTGCACGATAGATAAATGTTTTTTAATGGTGGATAAGCAGCCCGCATGGTAGATAAGCAATTGCTCAGCATCCTGGTTTGTCCGGTCAGCAAGGCCTCCCTTGAGTACGACCGTGAGCGACAGGAGCTGGTATGCCGTGCTAGCGGCCTGGCCTATCCGATCCGGGACGGCATCCCCGTGATGCTTGAAAGTGAAGCACGGGTACTTGGCAGTGACGAAAAGCTAGGCAAAAAAGAGCCTCATCAAACGCATTCTGATGGAACCTCCTAGTTTTGAAAGTGATACCTGACGGTTGGTGTGTGGACAGGGGAATATATAAAATTTTCAAATCGAAGCGACGCGGTGACTTCCATCCTCAGATAATCAGTTAACAGGTTGTTGCAACGCTTAGCTGCAATGCTAGCGATAGTTTTAGCGACAAATTTAGCGACGACCACAGTTGCACTAGCGAAAAGAGATCGGCCATGACAGAAACGTTGTTCACGAAGATTATTAATCGGCAAATACCTTCCGACATCCTTTACGAAGACGAGCACTGTATTGTTATCAAAGATATAGCGCCTCAGGCGCCGACGCATTTACTGGTAATACCGAAAAAGCCAATTCCCAGATTGGTGGATGCCAGTGGCGAGGACAAAGCCATGCTTGGCCACCTGATGCTCGTTGCCGGTGACATGGCTCGTCAGCAGGGGGTCGATGAGGCATTTCGTGTCATTGTGAATAATGGTGCGGGGGCGGGCCAGACAGTCTTTCATCTGCATTTGCATATACTGGCAGGCAAGCAGTTCACCGAGGCCCAGCTGGGCTTTTAGCCGAAGCGATTTATTTGTCGTCCATTTTAAATAGCCGATTCTACGAACGCTACTGCGGTAGCTGTGGCCCTTAAGGGCGGGGATTTCATGCCAGCAATTAAATCCAGTGCCGAGATCCGCCAGGCATTTCTAAGCTACTTTGCCAGCCATGGGCATACTGTGGTGGCGAGCAGTAGCCTGGTGCCGGGCAATGACCCGACGTTGCTATTTACCAATGCCGGGATGGTGCAGTTCAAGGACGTCTTCCTTGGCACAGAACATCGAGATTTTCGCCGTGCGGCGTCGTCCCAACGCTGTGTCCGAGCTGGCGGCAAGCACAATGATCTGGAGAACGTCGGCTTTACTGCCCGGCACCACACGTTTTTCGAAATGCTCGGAAATTTCAGTTTTGGCGACTATTTCAAACGGGAAGCGATCCGCTTCGCGTGGCAATTTCTTACTGAAGTACTGGGTTTGTCCGCAGAACGGTTGTGGGTGACGGTACACGTTTCAGATGATGAGGCGGCCGCGATCTGGCTCGACGAGATGGGGATTAGCGCGACACGGTTCTCCCGGCTTGATGAGGATAATTTTTGGCAGATGGGCGATACCGGCCCCTGCGGACCCTGTTCGGAGATCTTTTACGATCATGGGGAAGATGTGCCCGGTGGACCGCCAGGCAGCGAAGGGGAAGACCTGGATCGGTATATCGAAATATGGAATCTGGTTTTCATGCAGTATGAGCGCAGTGTCGACGGCACCCTGACGCCGCTACCGAAGCCGTCTATTGATACCGGCATGGGCCTTGAGCGTATCGCCGCCGTCATGCAGGGAGTGCACAGTAACTACGAGATCGATATCTTTGCCAATCTGATCAAGGCCGTAGCCGACGTGACGCAAACCGGGGATATCAGCAATAAATCTCTGCGGGTGATTGCCGATCATATTCGCTCCTGTTCGTTTCTGGTGCTGGATGGTGTGCTGCCATCCAACGAAGGACGCGGTTATGTTCTGCGGCGGATTATTCGCCGTGCGCTGCGTCATGGACATCAGCTAGGCGTTAATACGCCGTTCTTTTACCGGCTTGTTAAGCCGCTTGTTGCAGAGATGGGTGGGGCATACCCAGAGCTGACTGACAACCAGGCTGTGGTAGAAAAGGTTTTGCAGGGCGAAGAAGAGCAGTTTGCCAGGACCCTGGATCGGGGCATGGCGATGCTCGAGGAGGCCCTCGGCAGGGTGGCTGGCGCTGTTATCCCTGGGGAAGTAATTTTTCAGCTTTACGATACGTTTGGTTTCCCGGTGGATCTGACCAACGATATAGCTCGCGAACGCGGTTATAGCCTGGACATTGATGGTTACGAGCGTTGCATGCAGACGCAGAAAGAGCGGGCCCGTGCCGCCAGTCGCTTTGATGTCGATTATACCGCGTCCCTTGAAATATCCGGTGAAACCACATTCACCGGCTACCAGACGTTGCAGGATGTCGCGCGGATAACGGCAATTTATCGAGATGGCAAAACTGTCGACAATTTAAGCGTCGGAGAAGAGGCCGTTGTGGTGCTGGACAAGACGTCCTTTTACGGTGAATCCGGCGGCCAGGTAGGTGATCGGGGTCGCCTTTCAGGTAAGACCAGCGACTTTGAAGTAAGTGACTGTAAAAAGCAGGGCGACAATCATCTGCACATTGGCCGGCTCGTCAGGGGCCAGCTTGCCGTCGGTGACACGATCGCCGTTACCGTGGATGCTAAGGCTCGTTCCGCAACAGCGCTGAACCACTCGGCTACGCATCTGCTCCATGCCGCACTGCGACAAGTGTTGGGTGACCACGTAACCCAAAAAGGTTCATTGGTTGATGCACAGCGTCTGCGTTTTGACTTTGCTCATCCGCAAGCTCTCACCGGTGCCGAAACTAGCGCTGTTGAAGCGCTGGTGAACCAGCAAATTCTGTTAAATACAGCGGTGCAGACGCAGGTCATGACGATGACTGAGGCGCAACAACAGGGTGCGATGGCGTTGTTCGGAGAGAAATACGGTGAGTCGGTACGGGTACTGACCATGGGTGGCGGCTTTTCGGTGGAGTTATGCGGTGGCACCCACGTCACCCGCACGGGCGATATCGGACTGTTCAAAATCGTTGCCGAATCCGGCATTGCTGCCGGGGTGAGACGTATCGAAGCGCTCACCGGCACTCACGCATTGGCCTACTATCGGGACCTTGAAGACAAGCTGGATAGCGTTGCCCTGACCCTTAAAACTGGCCGGCCCGGCGTGGTCGATCGAGCGGTACAACTGACGGAGCAGAACCGTCAGCTACAACGCGAAATCGAAGCACTAAAAGTCAGGCTGGCCAGCAGCTCCGGTACTGATATTCTCGCGGAGGCGCTCTCAATTGGCGACATTTCTGTGCTGGCCAAAGTTATAGAGGGCGCTGACGCCAAAACCTTGCGGGAGATGGCTGACCAGATCAAATCACGCATGACCAGGGGCGTGGTATTGCTGGGCGCGGTCAGTGACAACAAGGTGGCATTGGTGGCCAGCGTTACCAAGAATTTGACCGAACAAGTTAAGGCCGGCGAGTTGATGCAATTTGTTGCCGCTCAGGTTGGTGGCAAGGGCGGCGGGCGGGCTGATATGGCGCAGGGCGGCGGCACAGATATCAACGCCCTGCCAATCGCGATCGACTCGGTTAGTCACTGGGTTCGCGAGCGGGTAAGCGACTGAGCTAATTGCGCTCAGGGCGGTTTCGTTTTGCCGACGATTGGTGTAGATTGGCGCCCCAAATTTCGGGCAGCCGTGGCAGTTGCAATGGGGTGGTGGTTGCCATGAATTGGCGCCACTGATCGTTTTCTGTTACCCCTGTATAACTGAATTTGAGCGTATTTAATAAATACGAGTGTTGAGATGAGTCTAATAGTACAGAAGTACGGTGGTACGTCGGTGGGCTCAATTGAGCGCATCGAAGCGGTTGCCGAGAAAGTGTCCCGTTTTCGTGCCGGCGGCGATGACGTTGTGGTCGTTGTGTCCGCTATGAGCGGTGATACTAACCGTCTTATCGCACTCGCCGAAAGCATCAGTGATACACCATCGCCTCGGGAAATGGACGTGCTGATATCCACCGGAGAGCAGGTGACCATTGCATTGCTGGCGATCGCTCTGGGGAAAATTGGTTGTCCTGCGAGATCCTATACCGGGGCTCAGGTGCGGATTCTCACTGACAATAGTTATACCAAAGCCCGTATTGAAGATATTGATGTCCGCCACATGCAGGCCGATCTCGCCCAGGGCCGCGTGCTGGTCGTAGCCGGGTTTCAGGGCATTGATGGCGACGGCAACATCACCACGCTTGGCCGTGGTGGTTCGGATACCACGGCAGTGGCCCTGGCTGCCGCTTTGAAAGCCGATGAATGTCAGATATATACCGATGTCGATGGGGTGTACACCACCGATCCACGCGTGGTCGAGAGCGCTCGGCGACTCGACACAATTACCTTTGAAGAGATGCTGGAAATGGCCAGTCAGGGTTCAAAGGTGCTACAAATCCGCGCCGTCGAATTTGCCGGCAAATATCAGGTGCCGCTGCGCGTGCTGTCCAGTTTTGAGGATGGCCCCGGCACGCTGATCACTTTGGAGGAGGATCAACAAGTGGAAAAGCCCGTGGTATCAGGTATCGCTTTTAATCGTGATGAAGCCAAACTGACAATCCTGGGTATTCCGGATACCCCCGGTGTGGCCTATCGAATTCTTGGTCCCATTGGCGAGGCTAATATTGAAGTTGATGTGATTGTGCAAAATGTCTCCGAAGACAACACCACGGCGCTGACCTTCACCGTGCACCGCAACGACATGAAGCGAGCTAAAGTTTTGCTCGATGGTATTGCCCGCGACTTGCAGGCGCGTTCGGTAGTTGCCGACGACCACATTGTCAAAGTATCGCTGGTTGGCGTGGGCATGCGCTCTCACGCTGGCGTCGCGTCGCAGATGTTCGCCGCGCTGGCCGAACACAATATC
>JBFJZC010000213.1:0-5205 GCA_041622295.1 Porticoccaceae bacterium | reverse complement strand
GCAACCTATCAGTTGGTACAGGACAAACTTGCGGCCTTTATCGCTAATATCGAAGCTGCAAATAAACCACCCGCACCATCTGCCGCAGAGCAGCTCGGCACCGAATAACTGCTCGACTGACGCCATCTCGTCAGCGGCCAAACGCCCTCACCGGAGCTTTTGTCGTGGGGCTCAGGTTCAGGTGCCCAGGCTCACCGAGTCGACTGCTACCAGCACTCAACAACCGGCAACACCGTCAAATAGCCGCCAGTGCATTTTGCCGACATCCCCACGAAACTGCGCGGGAATCGCCTGCCATCGAGAACGAAACCGCACGAATATCCGCCAAATAATCCTTCCATCCGAAAACAGGGCTTTATTTTCCGCCCACAATCAGTCTAAATAATGGCCGATCGCGCTCACCAGCGCCCCTGGCCATTAAACTTGCGGGACCTGCGAGATAGCCGGACTCGCCGACTTATTTATATACCGATAACAAAAGAGGAACTACTATGATCACCGAAAAAGATATGTATTTTCATAAGCCTACCTCGGATGACCACTACTGGGCAGAGACCAATTACTTTGGTTTTTACATTCCCGAAGAAGCGATACACGTCAACGTCTATGTACTGACCCGGCAGAATGCAGGCGTCGTGCTGTCTAGTATCACCGTCACGGACGGCTTCTCCAATACGCCACATCAGGTCAGATATTCCAATAACCAGGTGCACCTGCCCTTTCCTGACACTGACTTTGACGACTATAAACTGGGCAACGGTCTCGCCATTAAATGCACCAAACCCGTTATGGACTACGACATTAAATTCGATGACAAACGCGGCGTTTCGATCGATGTGCAATACAAGGCATTGATGGAGCCCTACGATATTCATGATCCCGACCAGGATCCACTGGCAGCCTCTGCCGACGACCATGTATCCGCCACGGCCTACGCCGGACACTGGGATCAAACCGGGCGGGTAACCGGTAAATTTACCATCGACGGAAAAACCTACGACATCGACTGTGTATCGAGCATGGATCACAGCTGGGGCGAACGTAAAGAGGATCAGTTTCAGAACTTCTGCTGGCTCAACGCCAACTTCGAGAATGATGTCAGCATTCACTGTCTGTGGGCCATCAACCCTGACGACATTAACGACTACACAGCGATCATCCACGGTTATGTCCGCGAAGGAAACCAGGTGTATGGTCTGACCAAAGGCTCCGGCAAACTGCGTCGTAACGGTAACCTGCACCAGTACATGGCGCTTCAGGTGGAAGATAAGCGTGGCAAGGTGCACAAATTTAATGGCACCGCGTTCACCTCAAACCCGTGGCAACCCTGGCCCTTCGTCTATGCCACACAGTCTTTTTTGCGCTGGGATATGAACGGAGTCACTGGCTGGGGCGAAGTCCAGGATGTCAGTAGTAATTAAACATTCAGGGCGATAGCGGCATAGTTGGCCCGGCCTGTCTACATCACGTATGGCGATATGTCTCAACGAATAGTGGCCACCGGTAGACGCCGGCTCCCGGTGGGCCGTCCGCAAGCCTCTCATGCTTCCGGGTCGCCCACGATTTACCTAAGTCGCCCACAATAATTTTCAGGCTGCCCTCCAACAAGGACTCAAACAAAATGTCCTATACAGACACCCTCGGGCTTCGCTCTCGGCCCACCCCCGCATGGATTAAATCCATCAGAGCTACCTACCCGGTGGAAAAAACCCTCGATGATGTACTCACCAGAAAGCTGACTAATCGCACCAGTACCGGCGCCCACAAAACCGACTTCAACGAGCTCGAAGGCCGCCTGGTTAGCTATGTGAAAGCAGTCACTGGTCAGGATGACGCGATTATCTCGAACCTCAAGCGGCTAACCGGTGGCGCATCAAAAGAACAATTTACCTTCGACCTCACCTGGCACCGGGTTGCCGGGGAAAACCCTTCCGGTGCAAGGGAGACCCGCAAGCTAATTTTACGTATGGACCCGTCAGAATCGGTGGTGGAAACTCATCGCCTCCGTGAGGCGCAGGTACTGCGCGCCATGTGGGGAGAAGTGCCGGTACCGGAAGTGTTCTGGGTTGATCACACTGGCGACAGCCTGGGCCACCCCTTTCTGATTGCCGGTTTTCTAGAGGGCACCGTACAACCTGACGATGGCGGTAAAGTTACTGGCCTCGGCATGTATTTTGAGCCGGGTCTGCGCGATGCGCTAAAAGACCAGTTTGTCCGCCACCTCGCGACTATTCACACCGTCGACTGGCGTGGGAAAGACTTATCTGCCTATGACACCCCGGAACCCGGAACGAAACAGGCTAATGAATGGTCACTGGGACTGTGGGAAAGGATCTGGCAGGAAGATACCCTTGAGGCCCATCCCGTCATGGAGCAGGCAGCTATCTGGCTAAAAGAGAATATGCCCGTCGTCGACAACCCGGTCATCGTCCACGGTGACTACCGTAGCGGCAACTTTATGTACGCTGCCGATCAGCATAATCACCAACAGATCAACGCCATCCTCGACTGGGAGCTCTGTCACCTCGGCGACTTTCACGAAGACCTTGCCTACAACCGCTGCAAAATGCTCGGCACCCCCGATGGTAAAGGCGGTATTCGCTGTAGTGGATTGCTGTACTTTGAAGAGTTCGTTGAGCAATATCAATCTTATACAGGCTACACCGTCAACCAAAAATTGCTAACCTGGTATGACGTGTTTACCCATTACAAAATGGGCTCCATCTCCTGTACGGGTTTGCGCGTCGCGCACGAAAAAAAGACACATCTCGACGCCATGATGAACCTGATTGGCGGCATCGGATTTATTGGCACCTCTGAACTGCAGCGTTTGCTGGATAAACTGTAAAAAAATCCCTGACTTGCTTATTCAGTAAACCGGCAACAACGCTGCACCGATATTGTTCTGTCCATTTGTACAGCAACGAATACGCCCTTTGGACGCCATACGGGAAACCCGGCCACCAATCGCCGTCGGCCTTGCTTACCTTGCCGAAAGCAGACCGCTGCTCGCAATGCCGTTAAAAATGAACTGTACAGCCAATGCTGTGAGCACAACCCCGAAAACCCTGCTAATCACATGCATGCCTGTAACGCCCAGACGCTCCTGAAGTTGATTGGCGATTAACATAAAGCTCAGGGTAAGTAATAGAATCAGCAGCAAGGAAACACAAACAACGAGCTGCAATGCCACTTCCCCACCCGTTTCCGCCATCAATAAAATTACTGCCCCCATACTCCCTGGCCCAGCAATCAGTGGCGTCGCCAGAGGGAATACCGCAATATCTGGTTTGCTCTCAGCTTCATGGACTTCGGCGGCCGTGGCCGAGGTCGCCCCTGATGGACGGGCAAAGGCCATTTCTATACCGATCAGCATGAGCAAAATACCGCCAGCCGTTTGCAGGGCGGCTAACGATATGCCCAGGCTTGTCAGAACGAATTCGCCAAAAAAGGCTACCATCAACAAAATTGTCGTTGCCAAAAAAACGCCGCGCAGTGCAATGGACCGGCGATCACTCAATGTTGACGACGCCGTGAGCGCTGCAAACACTGCCGCCACGTCAATGGGGCCCACAGTAGCGAAAAAAGTCGCCAGGGCAACACCGGCCGTTTCCCACATGGTTACACTCGCTCCCCGTTGATCGCTTTACCCCTACGTATCAATAAGCGCCCAGCTATTGCCGCGAAGGCGGCATTCATTAGTCGATGCCCCTAAAAAGCATTCTCCAGACTATCCACTTGCAGTGCACGGATTGCTTTTCAAATAACGCCTGAGGACGACCCAACCAAGGCCGTTCGCCAACTCTGCCAACCGAGGATGTGAAATCCGCTGACAGGAATGGCCGCAGAGCACCGAAATACGCCAACCAGGGCACTAAATACTGAAAACAGCTAATCCAAATTACCTATATTCGAAATAAGCATATTAAAAACCGTTCTTTTACTTGCCCGTTTAACAAGGTTTTAATTCTCCACCCTAGAACTGAATGACTTTTCCAGTGACTTTAATGAGCCTCGCAGCGGAACAACACGTGACAACGGAATGCGATACCACCCCCAGTTCCGCGCCACTTTTCGATCTCGCCGAAGCCAATCGGCTGTTCAGCAACGCCGCGCCCCTGGATATCATCAAAAGGGCGCTCGATGCCGCGGACCATCCGATTATCAGCACCAGCTTTTCAGCGCATTCACCGGTGCTGCTGCACATGGCACAAATTGTCAGGCCCGGCATCACCGTCGTCTGGTGCGACACCGGGTTTAACACGCCCGCAACCTACAAATTTGTTGACCAGCTGGTCAAGCTACTGGATTTAAACTTGCAGGTTTATCAACCCCTGGTTTCTGCGGCCCATCTGCAAGCCCGTTACAACGGCATTCCAGAAGCCGGCAGCGCTGAGCACGACGACTTTACCAGAATTGTAAAGCTTGAACCCTTTGCCCGCGCCTTTGACGAGTTACGGCCCGATCTCTGGATTACTGGCATCCGTCGAGAGGAAACCGCTTTTCGCAAGACCCAGAATATCTTCACGTGGGATGCCAGTCGCGCGGTTACCAAGGTAGCACCGACCTTTCTAGCTACAACCCGTGACCTTGCCGCCTATCTTGAAAAACACCAGCTACCCTCGGAATATGACTATTTCGATCCAACAAAACCGGAAGAACACCTGGAATGTGGGCTGCACTTCTAAACACATTAAGCTGCCCTTGGACGCCTCGCTATAAACCGGACCACGTCCCTACACCGCACAGCCGCCTCGTGAAAACGCCCTACCGTCGTAGTACCCAGCGAAGACGTTTATTCCTCTCCGTCCTACCCGCGTAACCTGTCCGACGACCCACGACCTTTCACTATTCCTGCTTGTCGGCGCTTATAATAGATCTCGCTTAGCAAGCCGGAATCACATTTTTCAGCTGTCTGCGCCGCTACGTCGAGAACAGGCACAGGGAGCGCCCTCCACTGCCGGCAACCACTAACAACTTATTAACCATGAGGAAATATCCATGTCCCGATTAGTCGAGGGTAAAATTGCACTGGTCACTGGTGCCGCATCCGGTATTGGGGCTGCCGCTGCTGAAGTTTTTGCCGAAAAGGGCGCCAAAGTCGTTGTATCGGACATTGACGAACAAGGTGGCCGGGAAACTGTCGAGCGTATTCGCAGTGCTGGTGGCGAGGCCATCTTCCACCGTTGTGATGTCGCCGACCCT
>JBFJZC010000212.1:0-5263 GCA_041622295.1 Porticoccaceae bacterium | reverse complement strand
TGAATGTTGGGCTGTCTGCAGCAGTGGAATAGGAGCAGTTCAATCATGTTGAGCAACTTGCTGAAAGCTAAATTGCATATGGCCACCGTGACACAGGCTGAGCTATGGTATGACGGGTCGTGCGCCATCGACAGTAATTTATTGAAGCTCGCGGGTATGCGAGAGTTCGAGCAAATTGACATTTACAATGTCAATAACGGCGAGCGTTTTACTACCTATATCATCAAGGCAGAGGCCGGTTCTGGCACCATATCGATGAACGGTGCCGCAGCGCGCCGAGTTCAGGTTGGCGACCGAATTATCATCGCTACCTATGGGCAATTTAACGAAGCTGAGGCTGATAAACATCATCCTAAGCTGGTTTATCTGAACGAAGACAACAGCGTTAATCGTACGGCCAATACGATTCCTGTACAGGCGGTGTCATGAGCTGCGCCTGGGTTTTTGTGCCTGTTAATTCCAGCTACTAATCTGAGCCTGTCAGTCTAAGCCAGTCTGGTTAAACCCGGTCGTGGTCCAGGCGAGAGCGGATGGTCTGGACCAGTTACCGTTCGCTGATCGATGTTACTGATGTCTTAGCGCTACTGATAAGCGCACCGGGGCCCGGTATCAAGATGGCCCCAGCCACGTCGTTGTGACAAAATGTCGGCTATTAAATCTGTCGACTGAATTCCTTTGTTACTGGAGATTTGTCATGTCCGAATTCCCCCTGCACCGAGTTCCCCAGGCCTGGGCTAGTTCCGCCTATATCGATAAAGAAACCTACCAGAAAATGTATCAGCGGTCAGTGGCCGAGCCTGACGCATTCTGGGCCGAACAGGCGGAATTATTTTTGACCTGGGAGCGGCCCTGGGATGTAGTCAGTGAATATGACTTTAAACGCGGATTTGCGTCCTGGTTCGCTGGTGGCAAGCTCAATGTCACGGTTAATTGTATTGATCGTCATTTACCGAGCCGAGCTGAGCAGACGGCTATTATCTGGGAGGGCGATGAACCCACCGACGATAAAAAGATTACCTATCGGGAGCTGCATGGTCACGTTTGCAAGCTGGCTAACGCATTGCGCAGTCGCGGTGTAAAAAAGGGCGACAGGGTTTGTATTTATATGCCGATGATTCCCGAAGCGGCTTATGCCATGTTGGCCTGCGCGCGTATCGGCGCCGTTCATTCAGTGGTCTTTGGTGGCTTTTCACCGGAGGCTTTAAAGGATCGAATTCAGGACTCCGATTGCCGGGTGGTGATTACTGCGGATGAAGGTGTTCGGGGTGGTCGCACTATCCCCCTGAAAAAGAACACCGACACCGCATTGGCGCAATGCCCAAATGTGCATACCTGCCTGGTGGTTGAGCGTACCGGCAACGAGATAGCCTGGCAGGCAGATCGGGACGTCTGGTATCACGATATTACAGCGCAGGCGGACACGGAATGCGCTCCTGAGTCGATGGACGCAGAGGATCCGCTGTTTATTTTGTATACCTCTGGGTCAACCGGCAAACCTAAGGGTGTATTACACACGACCGGCGGCTATTTGTTACACGCGGCAATCACACATAAGTATGTCTTTGATTATAAAGACGGCGATGTGTACTGGTGTACGGCAGATGTTGGCTGGGTAACCGGTCATAGCTACATCGTCTATGGGCCACTTTGTAATGGTGCCATCACGCTGATGTTTGAGGGTATTCCAACCTATCCCAGTGCGTCGCGGTTCTGGCAGGTCATAGATAAGCACCAGGTAAACCAGTTTTACACCGCGCCCACCGCACTGCGGGCGTTGATGGGCGCAGGCGATGACCTGGTTGCCGGAACCTCGCGTGCCTCTCTCAAGTTGCTGGGATCGGTTGGCGAACCGATTAACCCTGAAGCCTGGGAGTGGTACTACCGGGTGATTGGTGAATCCCGATGCCCGATCGTCGATACCTGGTGGCAGACTGAAACGGGCGGCATTATGTTAACCCCCTTGCCCGGCGCGATAGACCTGAAACCGGGGTCTGCGACCCTGCCTTTCTTCGGTGTCCAGCCAGCGATACTGGATGCTGACGGCAATGAAGTTGAAGGCCCAGGAGAAGGTAATCTGGTTATTAAAGCTTCCTGGCCGGGACAGATTCGAACGATCTACGGCGACCATGAGCGCTTGATACAAACCTATTTTTCGACGTACCCCGGTTATTATTTCGCCGGTGATGGCGTGCGTCGGGATGAAGACGGTTACTACTGGATCACGGGGCGGGTTGACGATGTACTGAACGTGTCAGGACATCGTATGGGTACTGCAGAAGTCGAAAGCGCCCTGGTTTTACACCCAAAGGTAGCGGAAGCGGCTGTGGTGGGCTATCCCCACGATATCAAGGGCCAGGGCATTTATGCTTACGTCACCCTGATGTCAGGGGCAGAGCCTTCCGAAGCGCTCAGGAAAGAGTTGTTAGACATTTGCGTTAAGGAAATCGGGGCAATTGCCAGGCCGGATAAGGTTCAGTGGGCGCCCGGGTTGCCGAAAACACGCTCCGGCAAAATCATGCGGCGTATTTTGCGCAAAGTGGCGGCAAACGAACTCGACAATCTCGGTGACACCTCTACGTTGGCCGACCCGGCGGTGGTCGATGAGTTGATTAAAAATCGGCTTAATAGCTGATGCCAGGTCGTTATAACGTTGCCATCCACCGCTTTATGAAGGCTACTTGCCTGATATTTTAAAACTTAGTGCAAGGGAGACGAGTGCCATGGAATCACTAAAAAATAAGGTTGCCATTGTAACTGGCGCCAGCAAAGGCATCGGCAAAGGCGTAGCGCTGGCGCTGGCAAAACAGGGATGCAAGGTTGCCCTGGCATCCCGGGACTACGAGCGTATGGCACAGGTAGTTGCCGAGATCACTGCACTTGGTGGCATTGCGCAGGCGGTCGTCACCGACGTCACCCGTGAGGACGCTGTGGATGCTTTGTTTGCCGAAGTGCAGAGCGCTTTTGGTCGCCTGGATATTCTGGTGAACAATGCGGGTATGGCGGTGTCGGGTCGTATTGACGAGCTGAGTCTGGCCGACTGGCAGCAGGTTCAGGATGTCAACGTGACGGGTATGTTTCTCTGTTGCCGCGGTGCGGCCCGCATAATGAAACCACAGGGCAGTGGCCGCATTATCAACATAGGCAGTATTTCCGGGCAGATGCCGCGTGTAAAAAGCTCGCCCTACACAACCTCCAAATTTGCTGTGGCAGGGTTGACCAAAGCGCTGGCGCTCGAATTACGACCTTTTAATATTGCCGTCTGCGCGGTTCACCCCGGCAACGTAATGACGGATATCTGGGAGAAGTCGCCACAGGTTCCTGAACAGGAAGGTGTTATAGAAGTTGCGGATCTCGCAGATGTGGTCGTCACCATTGCCTCGTTACCTGATAACGTCAATCTGTTTGAATCGGTGATTTTGCCGGTGTCGCAGCCCTATCTCGGACGCGGTTAAACACCGCGCCGATATTGTTCAGGCTGCCCAGCTGAGGTATTCCTGCCGTCGCTACCGTCATCGATGCAGAAAGAGGCTGTGTTTGAGCTCAATTGACGTGCTTTTGGCGTGGAGCCGGGGGTGGTGCGGTTTTCGTATTACTGGCGACACGATATGTTTTTAGAATAAGTATTCCGCGCCAATAAAGACATCATCCACGCGGGACAGCCTGCGTTAAATTGATGCGATAACAAATAGAAAGGGGGTTACTACAGTGATTTCATTCGCATCCCTGCTCAGCCGGGCTATTGAAAACCAGAATCTTAAACACCCCGCAGCTAAAAATATCACCCGGTACAGCCAACTGCTGCCTGTGCTGCCGGATGTCAAAAGTTCAGAGGAGTTGCGAGAGATTAGCGATAATCGTTATCTTGCTGAAATGTCGCGCTCGGTGTTTCGTGCCGGGTTTTCCTGGAAGGTTATCGATCAGAAATGGCCGGATTTTGAAACGGTATTCGGTGGTTTTAACCCAAAGGCTATCGCCCACTATGCGGATGAAAGACTGGAAGAGCTGGTCAAAGACAGGCGTATTGTGCGACATGCTGCCAAAATAAAATCAGTGCGGGATAACGCCATTTTTATTTGCGATGTGCAACAGACGCACGGCAGTTATGCCGCCTTTATTGCCGATTGGCCGTCCACCGATATTACGGGTTTGTGGCTCGCGTTAAAGAAACGGGGCAGCCGACTTGGTGGTAATAGCGGGCCAATGAGTTTGCGTCTGATGGGTAAAGACACATTTATTTTGTCGAGCGATGTCCAGGCGGCTTTGTTGAACCATAAGCTCGTGGATAGCCTGAATGCCAATACACAGCGGGATCTCGCCGGTGTTCAGGCGGTTTTTAACCGGTTTCAGCAGGATAGCGGTTACCCGCTGGCGCATATCAGCCGGATTCTTGCCCTGTCGGTCTAGGCTCAGTGCTTGTAACGCGGGCAATGACAAAACCCGGCAAAAGCCGGGCTTATCTATATGTACTGCTGGCGCTGGTGAAACGCGGGCGTGCTATCGGGTTTCATAACGCTTTCTGGAGGCCAGAATTTCTTTGTGCGCGTCCTCGGCACTTCCCCAGCCCTCTATTCTCACCCATTTGCCTTCTTCAAGATCCTTGTAGTTCTCGAAATAGTGCTCGGTCTGTTTTTTTAACAGGTCGGGCAGGTCGCTGACTTCCTGGACATGATCGTACATTCTGGTGAGACTGGAGTGGGGTACCGCAATTAATTTGGCGTCGGGGCCGGCTTCATCGGTCATATTGAGGACACCCACCGGGCGGCTGCGAATCACCGAGCCGGGCACCACGGGGTAGGGCGATACGACCAGTACATCCAGCGCGTCGCCATCTTCGGACAAGGTGCCAGGGATATAACCGTAGTTTGCCGGATAAAACATCGGCGTGGCGACAAATCTGTCGACAAACAATGCGTCGGAGTCTTTGTCGATTTCATATTTGATGGGGTCGTGATTGGCAGGGATTTCAATAATAACGTTGATATCATAGGGTAAATCGTTGCCAGCAGGTATTTTGCTGTAACTCATAAACTTGCCTTTTTTGTATAACTGCTAAGGTGGGTAGGTGAAGCGGGCGCAATTATAACGGCCCAGATTTGTCATTACCAATTAATAAACGGGATAACGATATTTCGTTTGCGTAAGTCGTTGGCATGAGTACAATGGCGACGTTCGCATTAGCGAACTCCTAAGGGGTGGCTACGGCCTGAGATACCGACGTTTTTTGTCGCCGGTGAACCCTTGAACCTGATCCGGGTAGTGCCGG
>JBFJZC010000211.1:0-5369 GCA_041622295.1 Porticoccaceae bacterium | reverse complement strand
GACAGTTGTTGCCTCATCTCGATACCTATCAGTCAGATATCAATCGGTTTTTTTCAGAACAATTTAATGTTCCGTTAAGCGCAGAGCACACAGGTGGCACCTGGACCCGACTGACGCCCCGGTTGTGGGTAGAAGGTTTGCGTATCGGGGCGACTGACGTAGATGACGAGTCGGTGCTGCAAGTCGATCGCGCTACCGCGGAGCTCGATTTGCCACGCAGCCTGCTTGTCGCCAGTCCGGTTTGGCGGAATCTGACGCTGGGCAAAATCCAGTTAGGTCTTAGCGAAGATGCTGGCGGACGCTGGTCGGTGGATGGTTTGCCTCACCCCGCTGACAGCGACGATAAACAGGGGGATCTCGGCCGACTCATCAATAATATGCTGGTCAGCAGGTTTGTCGGTATCCAGCAGGTCTCGGCTACCCTGCGCTTCTATTCGGGCATTCCTGTCACTGTTCGACTGAACGATATCAAATTTGAGACGGAAGGTGATTTTCATCGACTCACAGCGGGCCTCGCCCTCGATGAAGATCCGGAGTCCGCTCGCCTCGTGATAGAGGGCCGGGCTGATGCGACCGAGCTGAGTGAGTTTGATGGCCAGGGTTATCTTCGGCTGGAGCGAATTAACTTTAGTGGGTCGCTCAGAGCGCTGGCGGCCGGATGGTTTCCTCAGTTGGCAGCCCAGATGGGCGAAATCGAGTCGGCATTGGCTGGCGAGTTCTGGCTGACCGTCGCCGATGGTGGCGGTATTGAACTTGAGGGTCGGCTCAGGGCGGATGAAATACCCCTTGGTTTGGCGACGGATTTGCCGCCAATGAAAAACCTGAGCGCGGAATTAACTGGCTGGTTAACGCCGGGACGCGACTGGGGCCTGCGTTGGCAGAACCTGGATTTTGACTGGGCCGATGTTGACATCGAACCAGTGAATTTATTGTTCAGCCAGAAGATGGGGGCGAATTGGGGCGAGATCTCGCTGGCTGCCAGTCAGCTAAATCTGGCGACGTTGAACAGCATGTTGCTGGACACCGAGTTGGTCGCAGGCAAAACCAAAGAGGTGTTGACCGCCCTGCAACCTGCCGGACATCTGCAGAACTTGCACATAGAGCTCGATCTGAACGAAGATTTTCCGGTAAAGGCGGTGCGCACCCGGATAGATCACCTGGAGGTAAGGTCGTGGGCGCGGGCGCCTGCTGTGAGAGGTTTGAGTGGTTATCTTGAGTGGCAGGGCGCGAAGGGTTTCTTCGACCTGGATAGTCCCGACGGCTTCGCCATGCATTACCCAGGCGTGTATAAGGATTATATGGCATATGGCAGTAGCCGTGGCCGGGTAAATATTCAATGGTTGGAAGAGAGCGCCAGGCTCCAGCTTGCCGGCGGGCCGATAGCTATAAACGGTGAAGAGGGGCAGATTCGCGCATATTTGTTACTTGATATTCCGACCCGGCATGGCGGAGATGTGCCGGAAATGTGGTTGACCGCAGGTATTCGTAACAGTCACTCCCGTTACAGCAGGCAATACATCCCCGACATACTTAACCCCGCGCTACTCGGCTGGCTGGATCGGGCGGTCGGCGAGATGGATATTGTTGAAGGTGGCTTTATATGGCGCGGTCCGCTGGCCGGGAAAGACTTCCTGAAACGCAGCGTTCAGGTGTACGCGCGGGTAGAGCATGGGCAGGTCAATTTTGATCCGGGCTGGCCGCAGTTGCGCGATATGTCCGCATATATCACCGTGGATGGCGATGTCTTAAATGGCGTGATCGGTACCGCTCGGCTGGGTGATGCGGAGGTGAAGGAAGCCGTTGTTAAGACAGTTCCGGGCAAGGCGGGCATGTTGCTTCAGGTCAACGCGGAGGTGGCAACGCCGCTCGTAGGGGGCGTGGATATACTGCTGGGATCCCCGATCAGCCAGCGAGTTTCGGTGTTACAGGACTGGCAATTAAGCGGCCAGACCCAGGTCGGGCTGGATCTGGCGATTCCGCTGAGTCAGGGGGCAAGCGGTGCGCATTACCGCGTCAACGCAAAAGTTATTAACGGCCGTATGAGCCACCGCACAGCGGGTCTCGAGTTTACCGATATACAGGGTCAGATCGGTTATAGCGACGAAAAAGGACTTTATTCGTCGGGGGTTCTCAGCAAGTTCTGGGGGCAGGGCGTAAAGGCGACGATCGCCACCGCTGCTGGCGAAACGCGCATCACATCCAGTGGCGAGATTACTGTATCGACATTACCGCAATGGCAGCCACAGCTTATGCAGAGGGTGACTGGGGCCAGCGATTACCAGGCGGAGTTTGTTATGCCGCCACAAGGTGACGAGCCGCACCTTCTGTTTAGATCCTCAATGCAGGGCGTCGGGCTGGATTTTCCAGCGCCGTTGTCCAAGGGAGTCGAACAGGACCTGCCTTTTGAGACCCGGATCACCTTCGCTGACAGTTTACGTATCACGGCTCGACTTGGGGATGAGCTCGCGGGCAGTTTCCTGCTAAAAGCGGGTGAACTTGTCCATGGGGAAATGGCGCTTGATGGTCAATTGCCTGACTTGCCCGAGGTGCCGGGCCTGTCAATAGTTGGGTATACCCCGAGTTTTGATTTGAATGAATGGTTGGCGATATACGCCTCTTCTACGGCTCAGGGTGATTTCAGGTTGGCGCAGCTGGCGCCACGCTTTGCTGTACATATTGGCGAGCTGAGGTACAGGGATCAGGTGCTGGGTAACGTCGGCGCAACGGGGCTTTATGACAGCGAAGGGCTGGATTTCTACCTCGATAGCGACATGTTGGCAGGGCAGGTAAAAATACCGGCAGAGAGCGGCCGCCCGGTTTTTGTACGACTAAATTACCTGGCGCTGCCAAAGCCGGATTTGAACAGTGGGCAAAGCTTTCTCGATCAGATTGACCCGTCTCGCTTACCTTATGTAGATTTCGCCACGGAAGGACTGCGTATCGGCAACAATGAGTTCGGTAATGTCGGCTTCCTGATGAAGCCGGTGGCCCAGGGTGTGGAGCTGACCAATATTGACGCTGAAATCACCGGTATTGAAATCAGACAGCTCCCTGACGGCGAGCCAGCTGTGTTGCGTTGGACGAACATCGATGGTCGGCACCGTAGTGGCTTTTCAGGCGTGCTGAAGACCCACGATCTGGGGGCGGTACTCAAGGCCTGGCGCTTGCCGGTAGTATTAAAAAGCGAGCAGGCAGCATCTATTGTTGAACTGTCGTGGCAGGATAAGCCCTGGGCGTCGACGATGACAAAATTGACCGGCCACGCGGCCTTGAACTTTAAGGATGGGAATTTTTATCAGGCCCCAGGCACAACCACCAACGCCTTTATCAAGTTGATAAGCCTGATAAACTTTGATTCCTGGTTGCGCCGCCTGCAGCTGGACTTTTCGGACCTTTTTACCTCCGGGGTTGACTACAGCAGCCTCAGGGGAGGTTTACTTTTCGCCGAAGGCACGATGGATTTTGATGCCCCGATTGTCGTTGAAATGCCTTCCGGGAAAATGCGCCTGTTGGGTCGCGCTGACCTGGTGGCTGAAACCATCGATGCGCAGCTGGTGGCGACTTTGCCGGTAGGCACCAACCTGCCCTGGATGGCTGCGCTGGTGGGCGGTTTGCCGGCGGCGGCCGGGGTTTACCTGACGGGCAAGTTATTTGAAAAAGAGGTCAATCGAATATCCAGTCTGGGCTACAAGATAAGCGGCCCGTGGAGCGATCCGGAAGTAGAGGTGGACCGAATTTTTAGCGATAAAACCGATAGTAAAGCTAGTGCCAAACCCAAAACTAAGGGTAAAAAAAGCGATGACGGGGACAAATAACACCGTGTGTAAGGCCGCAGCGGTGCAATTGAAGGCCCGTGGTAGCGCCCAGGCCAACCTGGCCGCCGCCGCACGGCAGATAGCTCTTGCGGTAGCGGACGGTGCTGATCTGGTGGTGCTGCCCGAGCACTTTGTTTACTTCAATGAAAAAGATTTAAGGGCTGTGGCGGCCATTGAGGGGCGATCATGTGGTATCGCGCGATCATTTTTTGCCGCTCAGGCCCAGCAACACGGCATCTGGTTGGTGGCCGGTACCTTGCCTTTGTTCAAGGGGGATGATGACCGCAAACCCTACGCCACGTCTCTGCTTTATGACCCGCAGGGCCGCGAATCGGCCCGTTACGAAAAGGTCCATCTGTTTGATGTCGTGGTCCAGGCTACCGGTAAAACTTACCGTGAGTCAGACAGTTACCAGCATGGCGACAGCGCAATAACATCGCCAACCAGTTGCGGCGTGGTGGGTCTTAGCGTCTGTTACGATCTGCGCTTTCCCGAGTTTTATCGCCGCCTGGTCGATCAGGGCGCGGAGATTCTGGTGGCGCCGTCTGCCTTTACGGCCACGACCGGTGAGGCGCACTGGCGCCTGTTGCTGCGGGCTCGGGCCGTTGAAAATCTCTGCTATGTGATTGGTGCCAATCTTTGCGATCGTGACCATCCGACAAAACCCACCTGGGGAGGCTCAGCGATTATCGACCCCTGGGGTAAAGTGCTCGCTGAAATGGACGATGAAGAAGGTTACATCTTGGCGCCGATCGATCGCCAGCATATCGTCACCTTGCGCCAAAATATGCCAGTGCTGGAGCATCGGCGCTTCTAGCGTACTGCTGTTCGTTAGCGAAGCTTCTGGGTGCGGATCGGGAGCGCTTGCTAATGCCCTGTCCCTGGCACAGAATAAGCCCGCGATAATGACCTGTCGTGGTCAGTCGTCAAATCGACGGTTGATGTTGATCCAGGGCGATTGATTTTGAGTAACTGATCTTAACTGGTTGGGTCTTGAAGAGACCTTACAGGAACCCCAGTTAATAAGAACAGTCACATGAGTACCTGGTTCTTATGTTCCTGGTTTTTGATGATCCTTGTGTTGCCTCGGCAGGGCGTTTTATACACAAGGTATGTGATAGATAAAGTAATTATGAAAGGAGAGTTGCCATGACCACACCAACGACACCCACCAGCACATCGGGAATTACTAAACAGACCTCGATACTGGCCACCAACAAGCTTATCCGGAATACCTATATTTTGTTGTCGTTGACACTTGCTTTCAGTGCCGCAACGGCCGGTATGGCCATGGTTTTTAACTTGCCGCATCCCGGCATCATAATTACGTTGGTGGGTTATTTCGGGCTGCTGTTTTTAACCACCAAGTTTCGCGATCGCGCTCTTGGTCTGGTTTTCGTTTTTGCGTTGACCGGATTTATGGGCTTTACACTGGGCCCTATTATCACTATGTATCTTAAGCTGCCAAATGGCGCGGCGTTGGTGATGAACGCGCTCGGCGCAACAGCAGTGACTTTTGTTGGCCTGTCAGCCTACGCCCTGTCTTCTCGCAAG
>JBFJZC010000210.1:0-5377 GCA_041622295.1 Porticoccaceae bacterium | reverse complement strand
GCCCTGGACTTTGCGAAAACGATCGCGATACCTGTCCACATCCTTGGCCCGCGATTTCCAGGGCGATATGGCAAAGACCATCATGGTCGCGCCGAGATCAGCCACGACATCGGCAGAATCCGGCGACTGACAGGCCATGAATAAACGATCCTTAAACGATTTGAATGGCCGCGGCCGCAGCTCGCGACGCTCCTGCTTGAAGAACTTGCCATCGTATTCGATAAACCCGGTTTCCAGACCGGTGATGATAATCTCCGCCGACTCATCAAAGCGGTCCCGCGATTCTTCCATAGCAATACCAAAACCGTCGTACTCGACCCGGCCAATACCGCGGCCAAAGCCCATCAGCGCGCGTCCGTTGGACAGGTTGTCGAGCATCGACATCTCCGCCGCAATACGCCCAGGGTCCTTGTGCCAGGGCAGAATCAGCACCGCCGTGCCCAACCCGATGCGCTCAGTGCGCCCGGCCATGTAGGCCAGTAACTCGGTGACGCTCGGGCACATGGTGTAATCGGTAAAATGGTGCTCCGCTGCCCATATAGAAACAAAGCCCAGCGGCTCCACCAGATCGCAGATGCGCAACTGTTGTTGGTAAACCTCCAGGTCAGAGAGGTTCTGGCCCAGCTCCGCCTGAAACACGCTCAACATGCCTACGTCCATTTTTGTTACCCCCGTTATAAATAAACTGGTGTTGTGCGAGCAGCGTTAACCGCGTTCGCTATCACGCGTACGGCTGCCTGCCCGATAAGTACTCACTTGAGTCTAGATGCGTCGTGGCGACGATTCAAGCATGCCGCTCTGGCTGGCTCGTCCTCGCCGCCAGCGCGCTTCGCCCGCTATTCGCTGGATATAGTACGTCCACCGTCTATCACCAGTGTTTGACCGGTAACAAAGCTGCCTGCCGCCGATGCCAGAAACACCACGCCGCCAGCGATTTCTTCCGGCGTACCAATGCGGCGCAACGGCGCGTTGGCGGTGGCGGCTTTCAGGTACTCCGGGTTGTCCCACAGCGCCCGGGCAAAATCGGTTTTTATCAGGCCCGGCGCTATGGCATTGGCACGCACGTTTTCTGGCCCGAACTCGGCAGCGATATTGCGCGCCAACGCGAAATCCGCCGCTTTGGAAAGGCCATAGGCGCCCAGGGTAGTGTGGCCAACCAGTCCGGCGATGGAAGAAATAATGATGATGGAGCCATCTTTTCTCTCCCGCATCTCGGGAATCACCATCGAGCACAGCCAGTGGTTGGACTTGATGTTGTTGTCCATCACCTTGTCGAACTGCTCGTCGTTGATACCCATCATCGGGCCGTAATAGGGGTTGGCTGCAGCGTTGCACACCAGCACGTCTATTTTGCCGTACTGGGCACGGGCCTTATCGACCAGGTTTTGCAGGTCTTCCTTGCGGGAAATATTCGCTGGCACAGCGAATGCCGAGCCAGGGCCGTCCTCAACCATCTCGTTAATTGCCGCAGTCACCGCGTCACAGGCGTCAGCCTTGCGACTGGATACCACCACACTGGCGCCATGCAAGGCCATTTGCTCGGCAATAGCCTTACCAATACCCTTGGTGGACCCGGTAATAACGGCAACTTTTCCGGTCAAATCAAATAAATTCATGGTATTGCTTCCTTCTGCTGCTATTGGTGTTGGGCCGGATTGTAGCGAATAATGCGCTGAAATCGGTTGCTGAGCCGGCGGCTGGCCCCATTCTAGCCCAGCGTGGCCAAATTTAAATGTCCTGGATGCACCGCGCTGACTTGCCACAGGACCCACACTTCGTTTCAATTACCCGTCAGTCAAGCAGGGGGCAACCAACTGCTTTGCCGTTAATGTATATGCCAGGAATAAAAATATGTCTTCACCCGTTCCCGTCGCCATCCTCGATAAAAAAATGACCGCCCCCGGTTCGCCTTTTGAAATGGGCGAAGCAGTTATTAACGGTATTCCGACACGTATCTGGAAAAACGCCCCGGCGAGCCTGCGCACTATTTTTGAAGACACACAGAAATTTGCCGACCGCGATTACCTGGTGTTTGAAGACGAGCGCGTGAGCTATGCCGAGCACTATCAACAGGTGGTTGCGCTGGCCCATGCCTTGGTCAGTGAACTCGGTATTGCCAGGGGCGACCGCGTGGCGCTGGCCATGCGCAATTACCCGGAATGGCCGGTAGTGTTCTGGGCCACAGTATCCGTCGGCGCCATTATCGTGCCGCTCAATGCCTGGTGGACCACGCGGGAGCTGGAATACAGCGTCGAACACTCCGGTGCTCGCGTCGCCTTTGTCGATCAGCAGCGGGCCACCCTACTGGCCGGGTCCTGTGACCATATCCCCACGCTGGAGCAGCTCATCGTCATCCGTAGCGAAGACAACGCAGTCAGCCCCAACGAGATACGCTTCGAGGATCTACTGGCCCGACACAATCATCAAAAGACGCTACCGCCGGTTGATATCGCGCCTGATGACGATGCCAGCATTTTTTACACCTCCGGCACCACCGGCAAGCCCAAGGGCGCGGTCAACACCCACCGCAACATCTGTACCAACCAAATCAGCGGCGTTTATTGCCGGGTGCGCACCGAATACCGTTATGGCCGAGAACCCGTCATGCCCACCGAACAAATGGGCCAACTGATCAGTGCGCCGCTGTTCCACGTTACCGGCTCGCTGGCCATGCTCTGTGGCAGCACCATCGCCGGCAGCAAAATTGTTTTTATGTACAAGTGGGATGCCGACACCGCCATTCGCCTGATCGAAAAAGAGAAGCTCAACTCCTTTGGCGGTGTGCCCTCCATGCCCTTACAGGTGCTGGAATCCCCTATTCTGGCTCAGCACGACACATCTTCCGTGCGTGCTGTGTTATTTGGCGGCGCGCCGCCCGCCCCAGAACTGGCAAAGCGGGTCAAACAGGCTTTTCCCAACTCCAGCTCCAGCAATGGCTATGGTTTGACCGAAACCAGTGCCCTCAGCACCGTCTGTGTCGCCGAAGACTATATGGCCAGACCGGAAAGCGCTGGCATGCCCGCCGCCGTGTGCGACATCAAAATCATGACTGAAGACGGCAAACCGCTACCCGCTGGCGATATAGGCGAAATCTGGATCAAAGGCCCTCAGGTCATCAAAGGCTACTGGAATAATCCAGAAGCCACCGCCAGCACCTTTACCGATGGCTGGCTACATAGCGGCGACCTGGGCTACCTGGACGACGAAGGTTTTCTGTTTGTGGTCGACCGCGCCAAGGATATGCTATTGCGCGGCGGCGAAAATATTTACTGCATCGAAGTGGAAAGTGCGCTCTACGACCACCCCGCCGTTATCGATGCCGCCGTGGTCGGCATCCCCCACCCCATCCTCGGCGAAGAAGTCGGCGCGCTGGTCCAGGTGCGGCCCGGCACGACCGTCACAGAAAAAGAATTGCAGGATCATGTCGCAGCGCTCATCGCGGCCTTCAAGGTACCGATCCGCATTGATCAGCACCCCGAACCGCTGCCGCGTAATGCCAATGGCAAGATCATGAAGCCTGCGGTGAAGGCTTTAATGGGTATTACGACTGCTTGACCACCGCCTGGCTTGAGACCAGAAAACCGCGGCGCTCTGGAAACATTTGGCTCACCGGGTGAAACCCGGGAGCCTGTCAGTAACTATGGGATTGCCAGCAAAAATACTGGCCGGGCAGTCAACTAACAAATGGCCCCATACACCCAACAGGCTTGATTATCAGGACAGCCCCGATTCATGGCCTATTTGAGCTTGGCCAGCGCCGCTTCCTTCTCCAGCTGCCGCGCGCCTCTCAACATCCCCGCCATCGCGTGGTTACCCTCGTGACAGGCATATTCAAAAATTTGATCATCAGTAGCTCGCATTGGGATAGCAGCGGTGAAGGGTTTGGTGAACGTGGTGGGATCGTCGACGGTATATTCATAAACCAGCCGCGTTTCGCTGACCGGGATAAATTTTTCGGTCAGCTTCAAGTTTTTACCAGACCCCGGCGAGCCATTTCTGTCCAGATCATTAAGCGATAAGGGCAACTGATAAGTCGGCGTTTTATCAGTGAAGTTAGTGGTTTCAACAACCAGGGTATCGCCGTCCCAGTAACCCCGCGAGTCCCCCGTCCACTTTTCAAGCGCGGCTGGCAAGTGTGGGCGGCCGTCCATCGGAACAATTCGCGCGTCGTGAATCATCTCAGTAAAAATCACCACGTAAGTCGGCGTTTGTACGATGCGAATGTTATTGTTGTAGGCACTTGGCGTTAGCGGCGGGCCGGCATTAAAGCTCAGCAAACAGCGCTCAGAGAGCCCCAGTGTTTCCGGCCCTGCCGGTCGAAATACCAGGTTATCCATCTCCAGCGACAAAATGTCCCGCACCGGTGGAACGCGCAAACGATTTTTCTTCAACCCCGCCACCGCCGCCTGAGTGAGTGCGGGCAAACGTCCATTCGGCGGATCAATAATGAGCGATGTCCGTTTATCCTCGTTTAGTTCGGTCCCGTAATCCATCCACCAACTGTTGTAGGCACCCTCAACGTCCAGATCACCCATGGCGTCTCTCTGGACATCAACATCACTCAGTGCGATGGCTTTGTCGCGAAACGCCGCTTCCTCTTCGGCCGAGGAAAATTTGGCTTTGTTCTCCAGTGCCGTGGGCCGCTCCAGGGGAGTCAGCGTGCGGAAATCCCAGACGCCCTGAATATTAGGCTTACCCTGAGAGTTACGTGCCGGCTCATATTTTGCGCGAGCAGATTGATCCGGCGCCGAAACAGCTGGGATCGAAATAACCAATGCAGCCATCAGGCTCGTTAGTGAAAGCAGTGTGCCAACCTGTGTCATATCACCCTCCGTATCTTATTAATTTAATGGAAAATTCTAATTCCGCAGCAACATATCACCGCAACACAATATTGATCGGCTAAACATACCTGAACGCCAGGCCAACCAGGGTCAAAGTAAAATCATCAATCTCAATATAGCCTCATATTGCGCCCATCGCCAACGCGTTTCTTTGATTAGACGTTGCCAGGTTTGTTAGACACTCTGCAACGTCAAAATGGAATTCCGTTAATGATATTTACTACCAACACCATTGCACAGTCACAGCAATCTTGCGATTCACCAACAGGAGTAAACTATCAGCAACAAAACTGGTTGATGGTTTTTACCGTATCATCTCTTGTCACAACCAGCTGCGACAACCAGCGTGAAGCTGACACCTAAAAAGGCGGAGGCGTCGTTGCATGATTGCTAAACCTGACTCCAATGTGCTCTGGTACAACGAACAAATTGATGTGCGTGCAACATGAAACTTTATGTCGCCAAAATATGCGTTCTTGCACTCTGCTTTATTCTTACGGGCTGCGATAGCACCCAATTTTTCTACAATCGCG
>JBFJZC010000209.1:0-5415 GCA_041622295.1 Porticoccaceae bacterium | reverse complement strand
TCCAGGTGGGCTAACAGAATAATTTGGATCTATCATTTAGTGCTGCCGCACTGTTTTGCAAGCACTTGGACAGTGGGAATTTAAAAGATGGAAAAATCCAATCGACCCCCAAATTTTTACCTTTTTCAACAGGCTGCTAGTTATAGTCTCGAATCGGATAAAAGATGATCGAAGCACCGCTTCCAGAAAATGAACAGGAACGCCTACGGGAACTAATAGACCTTGATATTCTCGACACGCTGGAAGAACAGGCCTATGACGATCTGACAGAGATAGCCGCCCAGATTTGTGACGTACCTATTGCGCTGGTCAGCCTGGTAGACACTGGCCGCCAGTGGTTTAAATCACACCATGGACTAGATGCCCGAGAAACCCCTCGAGAATTAGCCTTCTGTGCTCATGCCATTCTCGATGACCAATTATTTATCGTCGAAGACTCTGCGAAAGACCCGCGTTTTGCCGATAACCCACTTGCCACAGGGGCGCCTCACGTCAAATTCTACGCGGGTGCGCCATTGATTATGAGCAAAAACATCCGGCTCGGCACCTTATGTGTAATAGACGACCATCCGAGATCTCTTTCCCAGCAGCAAAAAAGCGCCTTGCAAGCCCTCGCCCGGCAGGTTGTGAGCCAGCTTGAACTGCACCGCAGACTCAAAGAAATGCAAGCCCTGGACACGGCGAAAGACGAATTTATTTCGATGGTTAGTCACGAACTACGCACACCCTTAACATCGATAAAAGGTTCGCTTGCACTGCTATATGACAGACGTGAGCAACTTCCAGACAAGTTGCAAAAACTCGCTGAAATTGCCCTGCGCAATACTGAGCGGGTGCTGGCCATTGTTAACGACATACTACAATTATCTAAACTGGAAGCCGGCAAGTTTGAAATAGAATTTACAGACCTCGATATCGTAGACATTCTTCAAGAGGCCAGAGAACTTAATGACAGCTACTGCCAACAGCACGGCAATCGCATTGAATTACAGATAGAGGACCCTGAAACGCCGAAGCGCGTACGGGCGGATCGACAACGTTTGATTCAGGTTGTGTCAAATCTGCTTTCGAATGCGGCAAAGTTTTCGCCGGAAAACACCCCGATAACGCTTGTTTGCAAGGCCCGTAGAGACAAAATCTTGGTAGAAGTGACCAACCTCGGTCCTGGTATTTCCGAGGACAGCCAAAAAAATCTTTTCAAAAAATTTCGGCAATTGGGTAACCAGGGCAACCAAAAGGTACCCGGTACCGGACTGGGCCTGAATATCAGCAAGCACTTGCTAGAGATTCATCAGGGCGAAATCGGCTGCAAATCCAGGGTGGGAGAATACACAACTTTTTATTTTACTCTGCCTCTTAACCGCTGACGCTGATTTGGCCTTGATGGTAATGGCTAGAGTTCAATCGTATTTCAATAATCAGGGTCTGTGACCATGACTAATCCTGACAGTAATCCAGGGTTTTTTGATCTGGTCGGCAACGTACGTGCAATGCGGCACCTTAAACCCGATCCAATCCCGGACGCACTGCTCGAAAAAGTGCTTGAGGCTGGCGTGCAGGCTCCGTCCGGCATGAATACGCAACCCTGGGCGTTTATGGTTCTGCGCGAGGCGCATGCAAAAAAATGGTTTGCCGACCACTATAAAGCCGCCATTGATTCTCGCTTTGATGCCACGAGTTTAAAAAAGGACCCACAGTCAAGTTTTGCGAAGCAGTGGCGCGCCATTGAATATCAAAAGGCCCACATGCACGAATTCCCGGTTTTACTACTGATATGTGGTAAACGCGACTGGCCGTTCAAGGTGTCGTCAGACAACCGGGTGGGCAAGGCGCCGCCTAACTATGGGGCGGTCTACCCCTGTGTGCAGAATATTCTGCTGGCCTGTCGCGCGGTCGGTCTTGGCGCAGCACTGACGACGATGCATCAGATTTTCGAAGACGAGCTCCATGAGCGCTTCGCCATCCCGGAAGACTATGGGGTTGTTGTAACAATGCCAATTGGTTTTCCGATCGGTAAGTTTGGCCCCGTTAGTCGCAGGCCTGCCCGGGAAGTGACGTATTATGATGCATGGGGAGTCACAAGATAGCTGTACAGCCCGCTCCAGCGCAAACCAAGTCCACCCGGCAGGCGGATCTTGGTCAAATAAACTGCACAACTACTCGTATTACCAGGTCTTTAGCTGGTGCTATTAACCCTTCATACCCACAGCCGCACTGGTGGCATGTAAACTGCTCTGTGCGCTGGGTCGTGCATCCATCCGTTGAAACCACGCAGCAATATTTTTAAATTCCGGGTTTAGTGGCTGGCCGACTCCCTGAGTAAAATCAAGGCAACAATACAGGATCATGTCAGCAAGCCCGATTTGTTCGCCGCCGACATATTCCTTGTCAGTCAGCAAACCATTGAGCCACTGCAACTGGTTCTGACCCTTTGCCTTCAGCCCGTCGGCCGCTTCAGGAATACAGTACATACGATCCTTGAATAACTGCAATCCTTCGGCGTACCGAAACCCGTTGTACAGATGCTCTGTAATATTCAATTCGATTCTACGCACCCACATGCGACTCCTGGCCCGAGCTTCAGGCGTGGCACCAATAATTGCCGGCGTCGGAAATTTCTCCTCCAGGTACTCGCATATCGTTGTCGTTTCGGCGATCACAGAACCATCATCCAGCTCAAGCGCAGGCATTTGCCCGCCGGGATTCCTGTCTGTGTAAGGTTTTTGACGATTCTCTCCACTCAGCAAGTTCACTTCTTCAATCGGTAGTTCTATGCCTTTTTCGGCCATAAACATGCGCACCATACGGGGGTTGGGGCCGAAGGAATCTATAAGTTTCACGGGTTACTCCCTTGTTAAAAGTATATAAAAAAGCTCCGTGTAAGCAGAGCGCTATCCAGCAAACGTGGCGCTGTATACTAGCACCGATTAACCCGATACGGTCAACCCAGCACGACGTTCTCGCTTGTTATTTGAGCAACGTAATATCAGCTGGGATGCATCCAAAGATACCCTTAATTAATAAAACTAAGGCGCGACCTGAAATTCCAGAGAAAATAACGAGGTAATACGTACCGCCAAACGACGCAATTGACGGGCATTTCTAAAGCATAAAACACTGGGAGGATACGAAAGTCCTGTCGTCATAGGGATTTGAGCCACCGCTCCACTCAACAATGCACCTGGCCATAGCGGTTTCCGGGCTGTCGCCAGCCTGATTTTATCGCGTCGTGTCTAGCGGCATTACCAGTACAGTGCGATCTCCCGAAGACCATTTGATATTCAGCCTGTAGCGATTGATCTTCCAGCCCTGCTTCGTGCGCACCATGTTGTAGTCATAGTAGCCACCCAGCAAATACTGCCGTTCGTTACCACTCGGATCTTTTTGAATATGCAGCGTCTGTAAACAGGCCACGGTTCGAGAAATATTGCCGTCAATGCTATGCACGCGCTTAGTAATAGCCTGTTGGGTTTCGCCTACTTTCTTCAATGCCTGGCTAACGATTTCGACCCAGCTATCGGCACCACGATGCATACCGACGATCAATCCCGAATTCAAGTTCACCACCACATCATCGACAAAGCAGGAACGGAATAAATCCCATTGTTTTGTCGCGACGCCGACTGTATAGGCCTGAATAACACCGTTAATACTGGTTTTGTCGACAACCCGCTCTGCACTCATGTCAATCATCCTTTTGACCCTGCTACAGCGCTTCCGCAGCATCTACTTTTAATTATTATGTCGTGCTAATACCGCGACTTAGTATTGCACGGTTTAATTCGATTACAAAGTATTTATAACGCAACACGAAATCACTATCCGATCCTGCGTTATTAGCAAAACTCATTCTTATTTAATATGTCTGCGCCCAGCTGATCAAGCTCACGAAGTATACCGTCCAGTTCCAGTTTTCTGATCCAGAGAATCACCCTGTTGGCGCCCGCGTTGCGCAAAGCGTGTAGCTCCTCTTTATCACGATATTGACCATGCATTCCAAATACAGTGAAATCAAGCGTATCAATGTCTCTACCCAGCGCAACTGCGCGTGTTTTAATTTCTTCAACCCCCTCCGCAAATTGCTCAGTACTGTTGACCACGGGCATCCAGCCATCTCCCCACTCCGCTACCCGTTGGAACGCCAGCTTGCTGCCGATGTTGCCTAACAATATCGGCGGATGTGGTTTAGTGGCGGGTTTTGGAAAACAACGTACCGGTGGAAAGTCAACATACTTACCATGATATTCCGACTCGTCATCCTGCCACAGCACCTTCATTGCGGCGATATACTCCTTAACCTGTGACCAGCGATGCTCAAAATCCCCACCCAGGATCTCACACTCTTCTCGATTCCAGCCGGCGCCAATACCGAATAAAAATCGGCCACCGGAAGCCTCATCCAGGGTGGCTATTTGTTTGGCCAGCAACAACGGGTTGCGTTCGGGAACCAGACAGATACCCGTGCCCAGTTTGATCTTGCTTGTTGTCGCGGAAGCACGGGACAGCGCTATCAGGGGATCGGGGATTTGCCAGAGCGTACGCGGTTCACGAGCCCCCTCACGAACCCCTGGATAGCGGGTCGATGATGTTACAGGCAGGATAGTATGATCCGGCAGCCAGTACGATTCGAAACCAAGATCTTCGGCATGCCTGGCGACAATCGCCGGATCTGCAGCGCTGTTAGCTAACACCTGAGTAATGCCGATCTTCATTTGCTGCTCCATGTCTGGCCGGGCTAAACACTTAGAACTCAGATTTTTATCAATCAGAAAAATTATTATTTAACGTTATCAGGATTTAGTCTATAAGGCCTTGCAGAGAAGTGAAAGGGCTTTGATAAGTTCGCCGGCCAGGTGGCTGGACTCAGCGTCGACAGCAGTTCATCGACGACCCTCGACTACTCTTAGAGGAGCTATTTGCAAGCGGATTTTACAGGCGCGCCAGGCAAACCAGGTTAGGAAGTAATAACAAACCATCATCAGCGAAAACCACCACTCAATGATGTTTTCCACACTATCTTTATCCATCAGCTGATCGTCAACAAAATTTCCAACGGGTATGCTGGCCAACCCAAATATCATTAACCCGCCAACCAGCATCGTTTTGCCAGTTAACACAAAACCGGGTAAGACAGACAAGTTTTGCATCTTTAAGCGTTGTAATCTGGCGAGCAACAAAAGTTGCGCAAGATAACTGAAAGCAAAGTAAACGATCACGCCGATGCGACGCATGAACCGGTAGAAATCACCTTCCGAACCCAGGTAAACCGTATATAACACCAGGAACACAGCGGACACACCACCACATATTGCCACTAACCAAAGCACCAGGATATTTTTGTCACCCAGCTGCAGCAACCATAAACGACAGACCAGCCAAAAGACCGCCAACAGCAGCGCTGCCGGAATCATGCCC
>JBFJZC010000208.1:0-5420 GCA_041622295.1 Porticoccaceae bacterium | reverse complement strand
GTCTTTCCGGTACACGGTATCGGCGGCATACTCGGCACCATGCTAGCAGGGGTTTTTGCCTCCAGCCAACTGGGGGTTTTCAGTGGCCAGGGTTATGCAGAAGGTGTCACCATGGGCAGCCAGCTCACTGTGCAGGCAACCGGCGTGCTGGCTACCCTCGCCTACACTGCAGCAGTTACTTTTGTCATATTAAAAGTCCTCGATGCCGTAATTGGGCTACGTGTCGATGCCGAGCAGGAGACCATGGGGCTCGACCTCTCACAACACGACGAGCGCGGTTATGATCTATAAGGCCAGGATCTCCAGGGTTACGGTCTACTGAGCGACCATCAAAAGCTTGCGAACTGTAACGTTGGATAGATAAAAAAACACCGGCTTCTGCCGGTGTTTTTTTATCTGGAAGATTTACCCCCGAACCACCGCATCCTGTCGCGGATGGCGCTGCAACCAGTTTTCTAAACCAAACAGCACCACAACATAAAACAAAGTCGACAATACCGTGTTATGGAAAAATGGCAGGGCCGCCGCAAAACACGCCAATAAACCCTCCATACTGTGAGAGTAGATACCGCTAAGCCACCACACTCCGCCATTACTGATCAGAAAAAATACCGCCGACCCGGCAAGGGCAGCGCCGGCAAGTACAGCCGGTTGGCGATGTTTACCCAGCGCGTTACCGATCAGGACGACAAGCGCCATACCTCCATAAACAAACGTCATGGTGCTGTGAAAACCAATAAACACATCAGCAACCAGCATGGCTGCCAGGGGCACCGCAAAGGCAAGCCAGCGTTTCGTCAGCGCTGCACCGCCAAACAGGGCCACTGCCACCACGGGTGAAAAATTCGGTGGATGAGGCAGCAGGCGACTTAGTGCCAGCGCGGCGATGGCGGCAATCAAAATCCAGGGTGTACGAGTAGTCATGGTATTTTTTCCGTATTAATTACTAACATGGATAACCGTATCCTTAAAACCTGGCTTTAACATCTGGCCTTAAGGTCAGTCTTCAACAATTCGTTTTCGACAATCGGGCTCTAAAAATCAGGCTCTAAAAATCAGGCTCTAAAAATCATAGGACAAGGTTAACATCAGATTACGTTCCGGCGACGGATACAACGCCCTCGTACCATAGAAAGTAACGAATTCGGTGTACTCCTTCGCCATTAGATTGTTCAACCTGATACGCACTGTCCAGTCATCGACACGATAGGCGGTAACTAGGTTAGCGATGGTGTAAGACCCCAGTCCACCAGCGCTATTGGCCAGGTCAATCGTCTGCGAACCAGTGTGGACCACCTCGACTGAGACGCCGAGAGCAGCGGACCATTGATAATTGACCTGCGCCCTGGCCATCTCCCGTGCCACATTGGGAACGCGCCTGTCGTTATATACACCCTCGGCAAAGCGAGCATCAATATAACTGAAAAGCCCTCGCGCAGACCACCGGTCTTCGCCCAGCCAGGCAAGCTCAAAAGTAGCGCCGCGGCGGCGTGTGTCATCAAAATTCGTGTTGGCGCCAAACAAACCCAGTGCCGGATCAAACCCAATTTCATCGCTGTTTTCCTGCTGAAACAACACCAGCCTGGTCTCCAGTTGCCGCCAACGCCGTTCGCCACCCAGCTCCCAGGCGATGCCACGCTGCACATCCAGTAAACCCACCACGCCAAAGAAATCAACGTTTTCATCAGCCAGGGGAAAGCGGAATGTTTCGTCGCGGTTCAAATAAATCCGCCACTCGTCTCTCGCCCAGACTGCGCCGAGATGATGCGCAGTCGCGCTCTGTTCGTAGGCAATGGCGAAAGGCTCGATGCTGGTATCGAGCCGGGTATGACGGATGCCCGCCTGAAGCGTAAGGGCATCCGAAACGGTGTAGAGCAAATGCGCATATTCACCGCGTTTTCGGTTTTCATGAGCACTGGCCGATAAACCGAAACCAAAGTCGATTGCAAAATCGTAGTCGACACGCTCGACATCAATACCCACCGTTAGATGCCACCGGTCAAGCGCCAGTATCAGGCGCGGATCAAAAGTTTTTACCCGACGACTTTGCAGGGTTGTGGTGTCGCCGAAGCTGGACGAAGCATCGATCACGACATCTTCGTCCCGATCACTGTAGGCAGCCAGCAACTGCACCTCGTCACTGAACCGATGATCAACACCCAGACGCATGGTTCTGTTGTCTGCTGCATAGTCATTAAAACTCGAACCCGCCTGGCGCCTGTCATCCGCCACCTGGGCTGACAATAAGGCGCCGGTGAGACGGTATTCGTTGTCGCTGTCACGCGCCTCCACAAATACACTGCCATCACCATAGTGATAACCGAGCTTACCGCTAAAATTTTCATAATTAACGCTACTATCGTCACGGTAACCATCACTGCGCTCTAGCTCGCTATTGAAGCGATAAAACCAGCCATTATCGCGACGACTCCCGTAACTAAGGGCGTAGTTATCATTGTCATAACTGCCGCGGCCAAGCGCTATTTGTCCGCCACGGTTGCTCCCGCCGTCGCCAGCGCTGGCTCTGCCGTCAGTGGTGATAATATTAATAACACCACCCACCGCCTGATCGCCATACAGCGCGCCAGCGCCGCCTTCAAGAATTTCAACCCGCTCGATGTCAGCAATGCTCACCGCAGTGAGGTCCTGACCACCCAGATCGGAATTATTGAGTTTACGGCCGTCAACCAGCACCAGCGCGTTAGACACCGCGCTATAACCCCGCAGGCTGAGCCGGGCATCACGCCCGTTACCCAGGCTATCGTGGATCTGTACTACGCTGTAACTGCGCAATAAATCAGCAATATTGCGCGCACCGCTGCGCGCGATGGTGGCGCGATCAATAACCCTGACGGTATTCGCGACCTGCGCTATGGCATAAGGCGAACGCGTGGCTGTGACCACCACTTCCTCACTGATCACACTGGCGTCTGGCCCCGTGTCTGATTTCAGTTCGGGGCGGGTGTCTGCAAATGCAGACGAGAGAAAAATGGTGAGGCCGACCGTTATTAATAGTCGGTGATGATTGAAGTAGCGGGTAAACATGGTTTTGCCTCTGTAAATGAACGACACAACAGAAGCTGGACTGAACGGAATATACCTGGCGACAACAAACAATTACCCATAAGACTATTAGTTAGTCGTCACCCGCGACAGCGCAGCTTCACCTGATGCGTTGCCACTACGGACTACCATCTTTACACAGCAGCTCGCCCCCACGGTTCACCCGACCATCGGAATACAACGCCGCCACGGCAGGTCTCCTGGCTCCCGGGTCATTGATTCACTCGCCTTCCCAACCCTGATGGGCCAGTGGCATATGAGTGTCTCTCACCGGATACAGTTGCGGGGACAGCTTCAGTGAGCAGCCAACTAGCTGCCTTGAATTCCCTCGTAGCCCTTGCGGGACCATGGCGAGGCGCGATTGTACTTGATATCAGATGAGCGCTTCCAGCGCCTCGGTGATCTTGCGTACCGGTACAATCTCCATACCGCTGATATTGCGCTTTGGCGCATTACCGGCAGGCACAATAGCGCGTTTGAATCCGTGCTTGGCAGCCTCGCGAATGCGTTCCTGGCCACTGGGTACCGGACGAATCTCACCGGACAAACCTACTTCGCCAAAAACCACCAGATCATCGGGTAACGGGCGGTCACGAAAGCTTGATACGACCGCGAGCACGACCGCGAGATCGGCGCTGGTCTCTATCACCTTGACACCGCCAACAACGTTAACGAAGACATCCTGATCACCCACCATGATGCCACCATGACGATGCAGCACAGCCAGCAGCATGGCCAGTCGGTTATGCTCCATGCCGACCGTAACGCGACGCGGGTTGCCCAGGTGACTGTCATCAACCAGCGCCTGCAGCTCAACCAACAGCGGGCGAGTACCCTCCCAAACCACCATCACCACACTGCCTGATGCGACCTCCTGACCACGTTGCAGAAAGATCGCGGATGGATTGGCAACTTCCCGCAGGCCCTGTTCAGTCATGGCGAAGACACCCAGCTCATTGACCGCACCAAAGCGGTTTTTATTGCTGCGCAGGGTGCGAAAGCGGCTGTCGTGAGAACCTTCGAGCATCAGCGAACAGTCGATCATGTGCTCCAGTACCTTCGGGCCGGCCAGCGAACCCTCCTTGGTAACATGGCCCACCAACAGCAACACTGTCCCTGTCTGCTTGGCGTAGCGTACTAACAACGCGGCACTTTCCCTGACCTGGGACACGCTGCCCGGCGCCGACGCGATATCTTCGCAGTGCATCACCTGAATGGAATCGATGACCAGAATCTTCGGCTGGGCAATTGCCGCGGTCGCACACACCGTTTCTACGGACGTTTCGGCCATAATGTTGAGTCGATCGGTGGGTAAACCCAGTCGCTGGGCGCGCATGGCTATTTGCTGAGGAGACTCCTCACCAGTGACATATAACGCCGAGTGATGCCTGGCAAGATGACACAGGGTTTGCAGCAGCAGGGTGCTTTTGCCAGCGCCGGGTTCGCCGCCAATAAGGATGCAGGAACCGGGCACCAGACCACCGCCCAGCACCAGATCAAATTCGCCGACACCGGTTGGGATTCGCGGCAATTCGTCGAGATCTATCTCAGACAAAATGCGAACATCGCCGCCAGCCACACCAGCAAAGCCTTTTCGGACGCCTGCGATGGCGCCTGAACCAGGCAGACGCACTTCCTGCAGGGTATTCCAGGCACCACACTCGGCACACTGTCCCTGCCATTTATTAAAGTCCGCACCACAGTCGTGACAGACAAAAGCTGAAGTCTTCTTTTTCGCCACGGGACGCCCTTTCGTGCAACTGAAGGTAAATGTTTGGGGTGAATGCTACTACCCTTTTGCGATGGATGTTGTCCGTTCTGCGCGCTCCATGCTACCTTGGCAAAGACAACGTAACAATCCACAACAATCCACAACAATCCAGATCAATGCACCAAAGTTATGCCTCAGAGCGCTGCATCTGAGCAACGCGCTTAGCAAGACTGAGCGAATCTGCTAGAGTGGCGACATGTCACTGATCCCGGAAAGACCACTACTTTTTTATCCGCAGCTCGCTGTCACTTTGGGTCTCGAAGGCGCGGTGATGGTGCAGGTTTTAAAGGATCTGGTCGAACTCGGCGCCAGCGAAACGCACAACGGTTTTGTGTGGGTAACGATCAGCGCTGAAAAACTGTCCGGCCTGCTGCCCTTCTGGAGCGAATCCGACATTCAGCGCATTAGTTCACAATTGCGTGATCAGGGCATCCTGCTCATCGGCTCCACACATTTCAGCCACAACCTGCCCTTTCGCTTTGCCATTAATCAGCGCACCCAGGGTTTACCAGCCCCTCAGCCGCCGGAACACCCACGCCACCAGGCTCGCAACCCCATACCGACAGGATGGCAACCAGAAGCCGAT
>JBFJZC010000207.1:0-5428 GCA_041622295.1 Porticoccaceae bacterium | reverse complement strand
CGGTGCGACAGGGCAGCATTGCCATGCTGGGGACGTTTATCGATACCCTGGTCATATGTACGCTGACAGGCCTGGTGATTATAACCACCGGTGTCTGGACTGGCAGCGCCCAGGGCGCCGCGATGACTGCCGCTGCTTTTTCAACTTCGATGCCGGTTCTCGGAGACAAGTTTGTCGCGGTTGTACTCGCGCTGTTTGCTTTCACTACAATAATCGGTTGGAGCTACTACGGTGAACGCTGTGCCGAGTTTCTTTTTGGCATAAAGGTTATCGTACCCTACCGTATACTCTGGATTGCGGCTGTGTATGTCGGCGCCGTCAAAGGCCTGGGCATCGCCTGGTTGATTGCAGACACTCTGAACGCCATGATGGCCATCCCCAACCTGATAGCGTTATTGGTACTCAGTCCAGTGGTCTTCCGCCTGACTCGGGCATGGTTTGCCGGGCAGCGGGAAGGCAAAAATTGCTGATTTTTGGCGTTACTAACCAGAATGGAATAGTGTTGTGCCAGAAGACTTTAGCGACAAGCTTGTTATAGCTATTTCATCTCGAGCCCTGTTTGATCTCAGCGAAAGCCATGAGGTCTTCCAGAATCAGGGGCTCGCCGCGTACTCCCGGTATCAAATTGAGCACGAGGAAGAACCCCTCGCGCCGGGTGAAGCCTTCCCTCTGGTGCAGAAATTGTTACGCGTGAACGAGCGGTTTGAAAAGGCTCGCGTAGAAGTGATTTTGCTATCGCGCAATTCGGCAGACACCGGTTTGCGTATTTTTAATTCAATAGAAAATCACAAGTTGAACATCACCCGGGCGGCGTTCTGTGGCGGTGACAGCCCCTATCGCTATGTGAGCGCATTTGGATGCCATCTCTTCCTGTCTACACATGGAGAAGATGTACGCAATGCATTGGCTCACGGGGTTGCGGCCGCAACGTTGCTGGCATCAGTTAAGGCCACCGCCAATGATAGCGAATTACGTTTTGCCTTTGATGGGGATGCCGTGCTGTTTTCTGACGAGGCTGAACGAATATATAAAAGTGAGGGTCTGGAAGCATTCTCGCGCAGCGAAAAAGCAGCGGCCAAGACGCCACTCAGTGGTGGCCCCTTTAAGTATTTTTTACAGGCCCTGCACAAATTGCAGGCTGAATTTCCGCCCGAAACAGGACCGATTCGAACGGCACTGGTGACCGCACGTTCCGCGCCGGCTCACGAACGTGTGGTGCGTACGCTACGTGAGTGGAAGATCCGCATCGACGAATCATTGTTTCTTGGTGGCCTCGACAAAGGCGAGTTTCTCAAAGCTTACGGTGCCGATGTCTTTTTCGACGACCAGATACAGCACTGCAAGTCGGCCAGTCAGCGAGTTTCTACCGGGCATGTTCCGCATGGCGTGGTCAACGAGGAATGAGCACGTGGCGACTGAAGACGGGCGGCTTATCGCGGCACCGTCAGCTCAACCGGAGACCGAGCTAAGTAGGGCTAGCAACTTCAGGAATTTGCATCTATGCTCAAAGGGAATAGTTGTATATATTTTTAGATCGATGTCATCTAGGGAACCTACGGCATGAAACTACAGCAATTGCGCTATATCTGGGAAGTGGCTCATCACGACCTGAACGTGTCCGCAACCGCACAAAGTCTGTATACCTCGCAACCTGGCATCAGCAAGCAAATACGCCTACTAGAAGATGAACTAGGGGTAGAAGTATTTTCTCGCAGTGGTAAGCATCTGACCCGAGTAACGCCTGCTGGTGAAGACGTGCTGAAGATCGCCGGGGAAATCCTGGCCAAGGTCGATAGTATCAAGCAACTGGCTCAGGAATACAGTTCGCCAAATCGTGGCAGTTTGTCGATTGCCACCACACATACTCAGGCTCGGTATGCGCTGCCCAGGGTTATCGAGTCATTTATCGAACGTTACCCAGACGTGGCCTTGCACATGCATCAGGGTACGCCTGGGCAAATCTCTGAACTCGCCGCCGACGGAGAAGTCGATTTTGCGATTGCCACCGAAGCCCTGGAGTTGTTCCAGAATCTGCTGATGATGCCCTGTTATCGATGGAATCGTTGTATTTTGGTGCCTCGAACCCACCCTCTGGCGCAAATATCCAAGCTAACTTTGGAAGAAGTAGCGGAATATCCCATCGTCACCTACGTGTTTGGCTTTACGGGACGCTCCAAGCTGGATGAAGCGTTTCGCGCTAAAGAATTGCAGCCAAAAGTGGTATTTACAGCGACCGATGCAGATGTCATCAAAACCTACGTACGTCTGGGGCTTGGTATCGGTATTGTCGCGCACATGGCTTACGATCCCGTCCATGACAGTGATCTTGTCCCACTGGAAGCGCGTCATCTGTTCAAATCCAGTGTAACCAGCATCGGTTTTCGGCGCGGCACTTACTTACGCGGCTTTATGTATGATTTCATTGAACGGTTTGCACCTCACCTGACTCGCGACATCGTCGACAAGGCTTGCGCGATGAGTTCAAGAGAAAAACTCGATCAGTTCTTTTCAACTATGGAATTGCCAGAATATTAAACATTAAGCGGCGCTGCGTGGATGCTTCCAGCTGCTGTGGCAATGGTCCAGGGGGATTTGTATTTGCCTGATCAGGGCGAAGTGTTAGAGTAGCGCCGTTTTTTGCCTACACACTGGAGTTGCACCTGTGGAAATCGCCTGCCTTGATCTGGAAGGGGTATTAATCCCCGAAATCTGGATAGCTTTTGCCGAAGAAACCGGCATTGTCGAATTGCGAGCGACGACGCGAGATATTCCCGACTATGATGTGCTGATGCAACAACGGCTGGCTATTCTCGATAAACACGGTCTGGGCTTGAACGAAATTCAGCAGGTTATTGCACGGTTGACACCGCTTGACGGTGCCGTTGAGTTTGTTGATTGGCTGCGCGAGCGTTTTCAGGTGATTATTCTGTCAGACACCTTTTACGAATTCTCCCAACCATTGATGCGCCAGTTAGGCTTTCCGACCTTGCTGTGTCATAAACTCGATACAGATGAGCGTGGCAGGGTGGTTAATTATCGCCTGCGACAGGTCAACCCCAAGCGGCAGGCCGTGTTGGCGCTTAAAACACTTTATTATCGAATTATCGCTGCCGGGGATTCTTACAACGATACCACCATGCTGGCTGAGGCCGATGCAGGCATCTTGTTCAAGGCTCCGGACAACGTGATTGCGGAGTTCCCCCAGTTTCCCGCAGTGCATACCTACGACGATCTAAAACGGGCTTTTATTGGCGCCAGTAACCGCGAACTTTCCCTGTAAGCGTCGTTATTTGTGCCGCTGCAAGTGTCGTCGTAGCGAATCTTTGTAAATTAGCTTTTTGATAGTGCGTGGTGAGAGCCGGGGAGTCACCTGTCCGCACTCAGTGCGTTCATAAGTAGCGATATTTTGTTTATCGACTCCTCGTACTCACTCTCGGCGGTTGAATCCGTGACAATGCCGCCTCCGCCCCAGCAATGCATTTTTCCAGCACTGGCCGCCATGGTGCGAATGGCGATATTGGTGTCCATGTGTCCGCAGGCGCTGATGTAGCCAACACTGCCACAGTAAATTGAGCGCTGCATCTGCTCGCATTCGGCAATAATTTCCATGGCCCGTTTTTTGGGTGCGCCGGTAATTGAACCGCCGGGGAAACATCCTGCCAGCAGATCCAGCGCCGATTTTCCCGGCGCTAAGGTGCCAGTCACGGTGCTCACCAGGTGATGCACGTTGGCAAAGCTTTCCAGGTTGAATAGCTTGGGCACACGAATAGAACCGGATCGACAACTTTTGCCCAGGTCATTGCGCAGTAAGTCCACAATCATCAGGTTTTCAGCACGATCCTTGGTGCTGTTGACCAGTGCAATTGCGTTAGCCTGATCTTCGGCAACGGAGATGCCCCTTGGCGCTGTGCCTTTAATGGGTTTTGTTTCAACCTGCCTGCCGGAAAGCTTGACAAAGCGCTCCGGCGACAGGGAGAGAATGGCCTTGTCCTGCCAGCTTAGAAAGGCGCTAAACGGGGAGGGCAACACGGTGCGTAGTTGTCGGTACGCAAACCATGGGTCACCCTCATAGTTGGCAACAAAATGCTGGGCAAAGTTTACCTGATAGCAATCGCCAGCTTCGATATACGCTTTGATTTTCGCTATTTGTTGCGCATACTGATGCTGACTAATCGAGGCAGAAAACGGTGTTTTTAATCGAAAGTGTCCGCCTGAACTGCTGTGACCAGCCCGGAGTCGGGCCAGTACATCGCCGCGCAGTTGTTTGGTGCAGGCCGGATGGAAAACAACACAGGACTTGCGTGTTTGATGATTTATTACCAGCGCCCAGGTGTAATAGCCCAGCCGTAACGTCGGTAAGCCCACCGTATTGGGCGCGGCGTTGGGTAAAGCCAGCAGGCGATGCCCCAGGGCATAACCAAAATAACCCAGTAACCCACCACAGAAAGGCAGACCCGCGACAGCAGGCGTCGCCATATCTTGCACAAGCTCCTCAGCGAGCCTCAGGGGGTGTTCGCGACTACGTGTACTCCCGCGGTGATCGGACAGGGTCGAGGTGTCGTCGTTTGTCTCAAGTAAGATGTGTGGTGCGGCCGATATTATGTCGAACTTGCCCTGCAGTGAAGCGGGCTTGCCGCTGTCCAGCCAGACTGGGTCTGGCATGTCGCGGACACACTCAAAAAGTGCATCGACATGCTGTGCGTAGGGGTGGTCGATTACATTAACGGCGCGCATGGTTAGTTAGCAGTCACAGGTGAAATCAAGGTGTCGCATTCGAGCGTGTATCCGCGACGGTGCATTCAAGGGTGCCTTCGATAAGACGCAGCTTATAAATTGCGCTAAAGGGGAGTGGTAGATTAGTGGCGCGCAGCCCTGAACGCAACGACGACAGAGCGGTGATTACGTATAATTCCAGGATAGTTTAGTGCTACATAATACCAATACGTATTCACCGACATTAGCTATCCAAGGGCTTAGGCCATTTATTAACACAAGTGAGAAATGCCATGACTGACATCACCCCGGATCTTTGTGACGCTTATCCCGACCTTGTTCGTGTGCTGGAACCCATGTTATCGAATTTTGGGGGTCGGGAATGTTTTGGTGGCGAAATTGTCACCGTTAAATGTTTTGAAGATAACTCTCTCGTCAAGGAAAAGCTGGCCACACCGGGCAAAGGCAAAGTTATGGTGGTGGATGGCGGCGGCTCCCTTCGCAAAGCCCTGCTCGGCGATATGATTGCCGAGAGCGCGGTAAAAAATAACTGGGAAGGCGTGATCATCTACGGTTGTATACGCGATGTTGCTGCAGTTTCGGCGCTAGACCTCGGCGTGCAGGCCCTGGCAGCGATACCCCTCAAAACAGACAAGCGCGGTATCGGTGACTACAACGTCCCGCTGATTTTTGGTGGTGTAACCTTCAATCCAGG